>JBIKIA010000578.1:0-3395 GCA_044361885.1 Prosthecobacter sp.
TTTCGAAATCGACGGCACCGTCCTGGGCGGAGGCGATATTCATGCTGAAGGCAGCGGCGATGGCGGCAAGGGTGAGTGTGTTTTTCATTGAGTGGGGTGGGTGCGGCGATGGTGTTCTCTGCGCGTGATTTGGTCAAGCACGAGGAAGGTCCATCTCGATGATTAGTCCCTGCGGATCGTTGCTGTGCACGCTGGTGCTGCCGCCGCAGGTTTCGACGCAGGTCTTGACGATGGCGAGCCCGAGTCCGCTGCCGCCGGTCTGGCGGTCGCGGCTGGTATCGACTCGATAGAAGGGCTCGAAGAGGCGCGCGAGGCTGTCGGCGGGGACGCCGGGGCCGTTGTCGGCGATGCGGAGGTGGATGCGGTCACCTTTGCGGGTGGCGGTGACTTCGATGTCGCTCTCGGGGGCGTGGAGGCGGGCGTTACGGAGGATGTTGCCGATGCTGCGGCGGAGGAGGTCAGGGATGCAGCTGACGAAGAGGTCGGAGGGCACGGTGACGCGGAGTTTCTGCGGCGGGATGGCCTCGATGCCGGCGACTTCGTCGATGAGGGCGAGGAGGGGGACGCTCTCCGCTGGCTTGGTGGCGGAGGCGAGGGTGGTTTTGGAAAAGGAGAGGAGCTCATGCACGAGGGCGGACATTTGGCGCAGCTCTTCACGCGCATCGGCGAGGCGGAGGGCGTCGTTATCCGTGAGGCGGTCTTCGAGGATGCCGAGGTTCATTTCCATGCGGGCCATGGGGCTGCACAGCTCATGGGCGATGTCGCCGAGGAATCTTTTTTGCCCGCGCACGATTCCGTCGAGCTGGGCGGCCATTTGATTGACGGCGTGGGAGAGGCGGCCGAGTTCGTCGCTGCGGTTTTCAGGCACGCGGACATCGAAGCGACCACGGGCGATCTGCTCGGTGGCGTGCATGTTGGCCCGGACGCTACGGGTGATGCCGCTGACAAAGGGCAGCCAGAGCAGGGCGGAGACGGCCATGGCCCCGAAGAGGCCGAGGAGCCATGGCCTAACATCGAAGAACAATCCGCCGCCTGTGATGCGGTCGGTGACGATGGTGAAGATGATGGGACCTTCGCGCCGGTTCCAGCCGGGGATGAGGGGGAGCCGGATGCCGGTGTAATAGACGGGCGGAGTGCCGACGGGGAGCATGAAGGTGCCGAGCTTGATGGGCATGGCGGAGGCGGCGTCATCGAAGTGCTGGCCGCCATCGTCGCGGCCAGGAGGTGGGCCGTCGCGTGACGGCGGGCCGGGGATGAAGTCTTCGCCGAAGAGGAGCTTTTCCAAGTCATCGTGCGGCGGGGGCGGCCTGCCATCATCATCGCCTTCGCGTTGGTGCGGTGGGCGGCGGGTGAGTTCGGGGTGCATGTCCTGGAGCACGCGCTTCATTTCATCGGGAAGCTGTAGCTGGGCTCCAGCGATGATGCGGTCTGGCAGGGTGACGAGGGCGGCCTGGACGCCATGTCGTGCGCTGAAGTCGGCGAAGAGCTTGTCCCACTCGGCGCGCGGTTTGGCACTGATCTGCCCGTGGATCTCGCGCCCGATGTTTTGCAGCCGATCCCCGACGATGCCGCCGAGCGCGCCCTGCATGCCCTCGCGGAACTGCCACTGAAGGACGATCCAGAAGCCTGCGCCGAGGACGAGGACGTTCACCAGCAGCCAGAGAAGGATGCGGGCGTAGAGATTGAAAAAACGGCGGGTCATGGGCGCGAGGCGACACGCTACTCCGCCGAGTGCAGGTGTGGCAAGGGTGCAGGCGCGTTTATCCTGCGCTGGGCCACCGACTGTGCTCATTCTGGCATCGCGTGGATCATTCTTGGCTTCCACCGGTCCGCAGGAATCGAACTGCTTGCACGGCGGGTTTGTTTCATGCCACTGTGGCTGCTTTATGACCGCGCCAGCATCGACTTCAACCGCCGCCTCGCCCCGCTTTTCCTGGCAACCGATCCTGTGGACGGTGCTGTCGCTGGGTTTGGTCTTTGGTCTCTACAGGCTCGTGCGGGTGCCTTCGGAGGGGATGTTGAGGCCTGATTTCACGACCGGTTCGTTTTTGCTCTCCAGCCTTCTGATGGGGGTGAAGGCATCGAAGTTCTGGCTCGGGGTGCTGCTGGCAGGGGTCTTCATCTGCCAACACAGGCATCGCCGGACGTGGCGCGGTTTTTTCCCCGGCGGTGACCTGCATTACATCGTTTGGGCGCTGGTGGTGGTGGTGGCTTGGACGTCATCTCTCTACCCCTACAATTTCCACTTCGGTCAGGCCCATCTGGTGGACCGTCTGATCATCTTGGGACTCGGCGTGGCGACTTTGCTGCGCCCGGCTTTCTTCCCGGTCTTCCTTTATGCTGCGCTGAAATCCTATGAGCAGTGGCCGACCCTGGCGCTGGGGAATCCTGAGCTGACAAACCGCAAGATGGTGCTCGACATGGCCTATGTGCTCTACGCCGCCGGACTGGCGCGGCCACTGGTGGGCCGGTTCCTGCCAGGCACGGGCTACGCGCTGACGATTGCCTTCGTGGGAGCCAATTTGATTCACTACTGGATTCCGGGGCTGGCAAAGCTGGAGATCGGCTCGAACTGGCTGGACTGGACGCTGAATGATGACTTGGGAAACCTCATGATGTCCTGCTTCCAGCATGGCTGGAACGTGTTCTGGGACGAGGCGGGGGTGATCCAGATGTATGGCATTCTTCAGCCGCTGGGGCTGCCGATGAAGATCTTCACCGTCTTCATCGAGATCGCGCTGCTGGTGGCGTTTTGGAACCGCCGCTGGTTCGTCGTGCTGTCCATTGGGCGGGCGATGCTGCACTGCGGGATCTTCATCGTTTCGGGGGATACTTTCTGGAACTGGATCTTGATCCAGCTTTCCATCGTGGCGGCCTTTTGGCGTACGCAGCCCGGTGACGAAGCCTCTGTGAAAGCAGACCTCGGCAGACCTGTTTCCGGACTCTTTTCCCTGCCCGCCACCCTGGCTGCGGCGGTGTATATTTTGCTCACCTCCCATTCGCACAAAGCGAGCACGCTGGGCTGGTTCGACTCCCAGGTGACGGAGCGGCACAATCTATATGCGGTCATGGAGGATGGCCGCCGTCTTTACATCACGCCCACCTTCTTTGAGCCGCATGAGTTCGCCTTCATCCAGTCCCAGTTCCATTTCCTGCAAAACCATGGTCAGCCAGATGCCCCAAAGGTGCTGACGCGGACCTTCGGGGCTCTGCACGAATACGAAGCCGCTCATGAAATGCGTGGAAAACTCACCGTGGAGGCCGTGCGGCCGATGATCGAGAAGATCGGCATCGGCAGCCGCTATCCCGACAAGGATGTGCTGCGCGGCCCAGCTTTGGACAAGTTCCTCCAGGACTGGATGAAGCATCACCGCGAGCAAAACGGCACGCTGGCG
>JBIKIA010000580.1:0-3394 GCA_044361885.1 Prosthecobacter sp.
TCGAACAGGACGTCCTCAAGCTCACCGAAAACGTCGCGCAGGTCTTCATGGGCACCCGCATCCAGTGCGCCCAGTGTCACAACCATCCCTTCGACCGCTGGACCCAGAACGACTACTACGGCATGGTGGCCTTCTTCGCCCGCACGCAGAAGAAAAGCTGCGAGGACATGATGGACGTGCTCGTCTATGAAGCGCCCAACGGCGAGACCAGTCACCCCGTCACGCAGAAGCAAGTTGCGCCCAAATTCCTCGGCGGCGCGCTCGCCACCACCGCCGACCGCGAACGCCGCACCGTGCTCGCCGATTGGCTCACCGCGCCGGACAATCGCCTCGTCGCCCGCAACCTCGCCAACATCTACTGGCAGCACTTTTTCGGCGTCGGCATCATCGACCCCGTGGACGACGCCCGCGTCTCGAACCCGCCGTCGAACCCCGAGCTGCTAGATGCCCTCGCCGCACACCTCGTCGCCGTCGAATTCAAACCCCGCGCCTTCATCCGCGACATCCTGCTTTCCCGCACCTACCAGCATTCGTCGGTGGAAAACGAAACCAACCGCACCGACACGCGCAATTTCTCCCACTCGTATCCGCGCCGCATTCTCGCCGAAGTGCTCTGGGACTGCCTCACGCAGGCCACCGGTTACTACGACGACGGCTTCTACTTCGAGCGCCCCGGCACCCGCGCCGTGCAAATCGGCGACGGCGGCATCACCACCACCTTCCTCTCCACCTTCGGCCGCTCGAAACGCGAAACGCCCTGCACCTGTGAGGTCAAATCGCAGCCCACCCTTTCGCAAGCGCTCAACCTCATCAACGGCACCAGCATCACCCACTGCATCGAGCGCGGCAAAAACCTCCCCGCCTGGACCACGCAGGAAAAAGACCCGCAGCAAGTCATCCGCAACCTCTACCTCGCCAGCCTCTCCCGCCTGCCCTCGACGAGTGAAACCGCCGCCTTCACCGAAGTCCTCCGCACGCACACCGGCGGCGCGAAAATCGCCCTGCAAGACATCTTCTGGGCCGTGCTGAACTCGAACGAATTCATCTTCAATCACTGATTGCTCATGAGATTCGTCATCCTTGCCTTGCTGCTGGCTCACATTAGCGCAGACACCGCGTCAGCCTTGCAGCAGCGAGTCTTCTTCGCACCGAGCGCGACTGATCCGGCGATTACACAGTTCAACAACAACCACTACGCCGTGGTGGACCCGGCGGTGACGAATCGTGGACGCCTCGTGCTGTTTCTACCGGGCACAGGCGCGACACCTTTTCAATACCGCGAGTTTCCGCAGAATGCGGCAAGCCTCGGCTTCCATGCGCTGGGCCTGATGTATCCGAACGGCAGCGCGATCAACACACTCAGCGCACAGAATGCGCCGCTCGATGCAGACGCCGCAGGCGATGCAAGGCTGGAGGTGATTGATGGCACGGACCGCGTCAGCTTTCTCAGCGTGGATAGCACCAACTGCATTCAGAGCCGGTTGCTCAAAGCGTTGCAATACCTGAACACGACGTATCCCACACGCGGCTGGGGGCAGTATTACAGCGGTAATGCGGTGCTGTGGAGCAAGGTCATCGTGTGCGGCCACTCGCAGGGCGCGGGCATGGCAGCGATGCTGGCGAAGACACGCGTCACGGATCGTTGCGTCATGTTTACTGACATGGACTGGTGGGTTGCGGGCAATCGTCCTTACAACTGGATGTCCACCACGCCGCTGACGCCAGTGGACCGTTGGTATCTCTTCGCTCACGAGCGCGATCAATATCTCGACTTCACCCAGATGCAGACCTGTGCCACCGCGCTCGATGTGTCCCGCTACGGTGCCTATGTGCAAGTGGAGACTGCGACATCCGCCAGCTACGGCGGTCGCCATTTTCTCTCGACCAATCTCGAGCCTGCCCCCGCGCAATCCACCAGCTACCACGGCTGCCCCATCGTCGATGCGGCAACGCCCATCCAAGCCGATGGCGTCACGCCCGTCTTCAAACCTGTGTGGGACTACCTGCTGTTGCACGACACCGCGCCAATCACCATCGAGTCCGCGAGCGGCTACATCAGCGTCATTTTCTCTCCCGGCACGCTGGAGC
Organism: Prosthecobacter sp.; assembly: GCA_044361885.1. Lineage (GTDB taxonomy): Bacteria > Verrucomicrobiota > Verrucomicrobiia > Verrucomicrobiales > Verrucomicrobiaceae > Prosthecobacter. The sequence goes on from JBIKIA010000580.1 coordinate 2,089, forward strand.
AGTCCGACGATCTCACACTCTGGACTCCACAGCCAGCGGCCACCAGCCCACTGACACTGCCGCTCGGCACGCTTCCTCCGCGCCGTTTTTACAAGCTCACTACATCGCCATGAAGACGCTTCTTTCCCTTCTACTATTCCATCTCGCAAACGTGTTCCCACTTACCACTCTGCACGCTGCAGACGCACCCATTTCTCACCGCGTTCTGCTCACCGACTACAAAGGCAACCGCGTGGCCATTCTCTCGGCCAAGGGCGAGATCGAATGGGAGTTTCCGGCGAAGACGCCGCAGGATTGCTGGTTGCTGCCAAATGGGAACGTGCTCTTCAGTCAGATCACCGGAGCGGCGGAGGTGACGATGGATAAGAAGGTGGTGTGGGAATACAAAGCGCCGGCGAAAGCGCTGGTGCATTCCTGCCAGCCTCTGCCCGATGGCAATGTGCTGGTGGCCGAGTGCGTCACGGGCCGCATCGTGGTCGTGGGTCGCGATGGCAAGGTGGTGAAGGAGATGCCGGTGAAGTCACCGCCCAAGGTGGTGAGTCATCAGTTTCGCGGCGCGCGGCGCACGAGCGACGGGCATTACTGGGTGTGCCTGATGGATGAGAAGAAGGTGGTGGAACTCGATGCTGACGGTGCGCAGTTGCGCGAGGTTCCTTTTGACGGACACCCAGGTGAAGTCGTGAAGCTGCCGAATGGGCACCTCATCGTCAGTCTTTGGGACAAGACGAGCATCGTCGAACTCGACGAAAACTTGAAGACCGTCTGGCAGATTGCGGAGAACGAAATCCCCGGCAATCATCTGCGCATCCCGATGGGCATCCATCGTCTGCCCAATGGCAACACCGTCATCGGCAACTACCTCGGCCACGGTTTCGAGGGCAAGCAGCCGATGGTTTTCGAGGTCACGCGCGACAAGAAAGTCGTGTGGGGAGTTCGCCGACCACGCGCGCTTCAAAACCGTGTGCCAGATGCAGGTGCTCGATGTGCCTGCCGACGCGACAAAAGGCGAAGTCCTCCGCTGAATGCCTCCACCACTGAACCCCATGAACACACCTCCACTTCACACACGGCGCGACTTTCTCGCTGGCATCAGCAGCGGATTCGCGGGCGTCGCGCTTTCGCAACTGCTCGCTCGCGATGCCTCGGCCAGCGTCCCGGTGCCGAGACCGGAGTTCAATGGCGGCATTCATCATCCGGCAAAAGTGAAGCGCGTCATCCAGCTCTTCATGAATGGCGGCGCGAGCCCGATGGACCTCTGGGATTACAAACCGATGCTCACGAAACAGCACGGGCAGAAGCTCGGCTC
>JBIKIA010000581.1:0-3385 GCA_044361885.1 Prosthecobacter sp.
TGCCGTCTCTCATGCTCGCTGCCGATGCCGCAGACATTCCGGGCTCCAAAGATCCGCTCGGACTGAAGCGCTATGACGCCACCCGCATCACGTATTACGACGAGAAGGCCTTTGAGGCCTACACGCTGCCGCTTGGCAAAATGACGAAGCCCATCGCCAATGGCAGCAAGGGTGCCTTTGAGAAAACGCTGGAGCTAGAAGGCAAAGTTACTCGTGTCTCGTATGTCAGCACGGATGCCCATCGCACAGCACTGGAAGTCGCACGGAACTACAAAACTGAACTGGCCGACAAAGGCTGGGAGATCCTCTGGGAAGGCAGCGAGGGCGCGCTGAGCCTGGGCGGCGGCAGGCTCTTCTGCGGCCGCTATAACTATCGCCCTTCTGGCACATTTGCCCTGAGCTACGTCGGCGGCCAATACATCGCAGCGAAGAAAGGCTCGACCCACCTTTCGCTCTACATCGTGAACTACACGGCAGGAAACACACCTCCAGGCCTGAAGGCGACCAAGGGCGCGCCCATCGTCGCGCTGGATGTCATCGAGTCAGCGGCCATGGAGGAAAAGATGGTCGTGGTGAAGGCGGAGGAGATGGCATCCACCCTCATCGACCAAGGCGGCGTCAATCTCTACGGCTTCTATTTTGATACAGGCTCCGCCACGCTGAAGGGCGAGTCCGGCCCGACGCTGGATGAAGTGGAGAAGCTACTGAAAGCGGATGCCGCCCTGCGCCTCCTCGTCGTCGGTCATACCGATGTCGTCGGTGGCTTCGATGATAACATCGACCTCTCCAAAAAGCGCGCGGCAGCCGTCGTCGCCGCGCTGAGTGAGCGCGTGCCCGCAGCGGCGTCCCGCCTCACCCCATGCGGCGTCGGCTATCAGTGCCCCATCGCCAGCAACAGCAGCGAAGAAGGCCGCGCCAAGAACCGCCGCGTGGCACTTGTGCGGGTCGAGAAGTAATCTCCTCAATCCCTTTCGCCGAAAGCCGGGCCGCGTCGCTTCGTTGACGTGGCCCGGCTTTCCCGCGTATGGAAGACACCGCGCATGAAGAAATCCCCCCAGCCCCAGACAACCGAACCTGCCTCGAATATCAAGGCCGCGCTCGTGCTTGGGGGCGGTCTCGTGGGTTTGATCGCGCTCATCGCGTGGGCGCTTTGGCCTGCGCCGAATTACACCGTGGTGCCTTTGTCGCCGCCGAAGCCGGTGGAGGCTTTTGCCATGCCGGATGAAAAGGCCACCTTTGCTCAATACGCAGGCTCGGAGTCCTGCCGCGCCTGTCATGCGGTGGAGTTTGAGAAGTGGAAAGGCTCGCATCACGGCCTCGCCGAACGTCTGCCGAACAACGAACTTGACCTCGCTGCCTTTGAACCGCCAAAGGCTTTCAAGCACGGCACGCAAACAACGGAAGCACGCAAATCGGGTGATGGTTTTGAAGTCGTGTCTCTCGGCTTCGACAACAAAACCACGCCCTATCCCGTGAAGCGCGTCATCGGTCATGATCCGCTGCGGCAATTCCTCGTCGAAGGGCCACGTGGTGCGCTTCATGCCATGGAGGCCTGCTTTGATCCGAAGCAGGGCGACTGGTTCAACGTGTATGGCAACGAAGACCGCAAGCCCGGCGAGTGGGGGCACTGGACCGGACGCGGCATGATTTGGAATCAGATGTGCGCGAACTGCCACAACACCCGCGTGCGCAAAAACTACGACGTCGCCACGGACACCTACCATACCTCCATGGCTGAGATGACCGTGAGCTGCGAGTCCTGCCACGGCCCCATGAAAGCGCATGCGCAAAACCCCGCGATCAAGTCCGGCTGGACGCGCGACCAGCACATCGACAACTGCGCGGGCTGCCATGCGCGGCGCGGCGAGATCACTGGCGACTTCGTTCCCGGCGAGTCCTTTTTCGATCACTACCTCCTCACCATCACCGACAGCAGCGACCTCTACTATCCAGACGGTCAGATCCGCGATGAGAACTACGAGTTCTCCAGCTTCCTCAGCAGCCGCATGTATCACGCCGGAGTCCGCTGCATGGACTGCCATGACATGCACAGCATGAAGCCCATCCTGCCCGGCAACCAACTCTGCGTGCGCTGCCACAGCCCCGGCGGCTTCCCGAATGCACCTGTCATCCTGCCTGAGGCGCACAGCTTCCACGGAGCAGAGAGCACCGGCAATCTATGCATCAACTGCCACATGCCGCAGACCACCTACATGCAGCGGCACCCGCGTCACGATCACGGCTTCACCATCCCTGATCCGCTGCTGACAAAGCAGTTCGGCGTGCCGAATGCCTGCAACAAATGCCACACGGACAAAGACACGGACTGGTCGCTCGCCGCGACGGAGAAGTGGTGGGGTGATAAGATGAACCGCAAGACACGCACCCGCGCCACCCTCATCGCCAAAGCACGCCAAGGTGATCCATCGGCACGAGATGGCCTCATCGCCCTGCTCGACACGGATGAAATCCCGCACTGGAAAGCCAGCGCCAGTCTCGTGCTTGATCGCTGGGCCACCGAGCCGCCGGTGATCAGCGCTTTGCAAAAGCAGCTCCAACATGCGCATCCGCTCGTCCGCCAATCTGCCGCCCGCACCCTCGAGCCTGCGCTGCAAGCCCCCGGCGTGCGCACCGATCTCGAAAAGCTCCTCGCCGATCCCGCCCGCAGCGTCCGTGTCACCGCTGCCTGGGCGCTGCGTGATTCCATCGACCTCAACTCCGCTGCTGCCAAAGACATGCAGCACATGCTCCAGCTCAATGCCGACCAGCCCAGCGGCCAGATGCAGCTCGGCCAGTGGCATTATGCGCGGCGCGATCTCCCTGCCGCCATCAAGCACATGGAAACCGCCATCCATTGGGACCCGAATTCACCGCCCTTCCATCACGACCTCGCGCTCCTCCACAGCACCGCAGGCAACACCGCACAGACCATCCAGAAGTTGCGAGATACCATCAAGCTCGCGCCCAACGAAGCGCAGTATCATTACGAACTCGGTCTCGCCCTCAGTGAGACGGGCGACCTCGCCGCCACTGTCGCCGCTCTCCGCGAATGCGTGCGCGTGCAGCCGAGATATGCCCGCGCTTGGTACAACCTCGGACTCGCCCTCAATCAACAAGGCCAGACCGCCGAAGCTATCGCCGCCCTCAAACAAGGCGAGTCCGCCGAACCCGGCGATCCCGCCATCCCCTACGCGAGAGCCACCATCCACGCCCAGCTCGGCCAGAAACCCGAGGCATTGGAAGCCACCGGACGCGCCATCAGCATTGATCCCAGTTTCGCCGATGCTCAACGATTGAGAATGATGCTGAGCCGATAAAACCATATCGTGATGAACCCCATGAAGACACCGAATCATCGATGGTCACGATGGCAGTGGTTCTTGGT
>JBIKIA010000582.1:0-3382 GCA_044361885.1 Prosthecobacter sp.
TGGTCAAGAGATGAGCCTCATCCACGTCGGCGCTCTCCTGACCATCGCCGGTTACTCCATCAATGACACCATCGTCGTCTTCGACCGTATCCGCGAGACCATCCAGCGCGGCGGCAGCGGCACGATCCGCGATCTGATGAACGAGGCCATCTGCAAGACCCTCAGCCGCACCCTCCTCACCGGCCCGACCGCCCTCGCGCCGATGGTAGTCCTCCTTTTCCTCGGGAATCCCGCCATGCTCGAGTTCGCCATGCCGATCACCATCGGTGTGCTGCTCGGCACCTACTCCTCCATCTTCATCGCCAGCCCGCTGGTGCTCTGGTATGCCATGAAGACTGGCGTCAGCCTCAAGCGCAAAGTGCTCGAAAGCCACGAAGCCGCCCTCAAGGCCGAGGCCGCTGTGGCCGCTGCGAAGGCTGGGCAGGGACTGTAATTTACTGCGTCTCTCATCTCCATTCCACGAAAGCCCCGCCTCCACAGGTGGGGCTTTTTTGTGGAATCGGATCAGGGCTGGTTGTTCACTCGGAGTTGAAATTATAAAATTTATAATGCTAACCTTTAACTTACGCTTACTTTTTCGGCCCTGCACCGGATGTCACTCCAACCCCGCCGATCCTCCATCACCCTCGCCCTCCTCGTCATCACCCCCGTGGCGTTGTTGGCTTGGCTGGGCACCTATTTGATCCGTGATGCTGCACGCAGCACCGACAATGCCCGCGAGGCGATCCTAGCCGAACGACTTTTCGTGGCCAATCATCAGCTTTTGCACGACCTGAGGCAGTTCACGGATGAGTTGGATAATCTCGCCGCAGACCCCGGCGTGGTTTTGACCGAGGCCGCCAGTCAGCTCGGCCAGCATTCCTGGGTCGGTGAGGTGTGGATAAGTGACCCAACGGGTCAGTTGACCGTCACCACCGACAAAAAAACTCTCAGCCCCATCGCCGAAGCCCAGGCTGCTCCACGATCTGCCGCACTGCGGGAGCAGCTCAAAGCCAGTGGTATCACCAGCCCTGATGCCTCCACTGAAACCCAGCCTTTCACTCTCATTGGCAGCGCGCCAGATGCCTCGGCTACCAAACCGCGCAAAGCCATCTGGCAGACGGCCTTGAAGTCCGCGAATTACCATCTCGCAGGAGTGCCCCAGGCAAATACCAGCCACTTCGCCAGCGGCTGGCATGTGACGGATGGCGACTTCATCTACTGGCGGCTCGTGAGTGATCAGCTTCTATGTGCCCGCGTGGACAGCCATCAACTCTCCGCCGCACTCTTCGCGCGTCTGCCCATTCCCGGCATGGAAAATTATCCGGGCAAGCTCACCTTGGGCACCATCACAGGCATCCCGCTTCATGGTTGGGGGCGCTCGCTTCAGGGCTCCAATAGCACCCCTGTGGCAAGGGTGCTCTGCTCCCCACCTTTGACTCAGTGGGAGCTCGCCTACACTCCGGCCTACAACGAATTTCCGAAGCCCTACCTCTTCCCCATCATGCTCGGTGTCGGCTCCGGTTGCCTGCTTGTCGGGGCGCTCGCCTGGACCTTTTTCCGCGAAAATGCGCGTGAGATACGCGTGGCCCAGCAGCGCGTCAGCTTTGTGAATCAAATCTCTCATGAGCTGAAGACACCGCTCACCAACATCCGCCTCTACACCGAGATGGCCTCCCAGCGCATCGAGGAGGCCGGAGACACCATTGGCAGGCGTCACCTGAGTGTCGTCGAGACCGAGGTCGCTCGGCTCGACCGCTTAATCCAGAATGTGCTGAATTACGCCCGCCAGCAGCGTGACAAGCTCAGCGTCCAGCCACGGCCCATCTCACTCGACCATGTCGTCGAACGTGCCGTGAAGCACTGGCGGCTGCTTCTGGAGCGCAAAGGCTTCGAATTGGAGACCCACCTCCTCGGGCCCAACGAAATGAGCGCTGATCCAGACGCCATCGAGCAGATCCTCGGCAATCTCATTTCCAACGTGGACAAGTATGCCAAGTACGGAAAGTGGATCTCCATCCGCACCGAGCAGGAGCCGGAAAAGGGCATCGCTAGGATCATCGTCGAGGATCGCGGTCCTGGCATCCCCACCAGCAAACGCCGCGCCGTGTTCGAACCCTTTGAGCGGCTTCGCTCCGATCTCGATGAAGGCGTCAGCGGCACCGGCATCGGCCTCACCATTTCCCGCGAGCTGGCCGAGCTCCACGGCGGCAGTCTCGTGGTCTGCCCGAACTATAAAGAGGGTGCTCGCTTCATCCTCACCCTTCCCTTGCAACCCAAAGCCTGAGAGACACGCATCACCCCCTGTGCCCATCATGAAAATCCTCATCGCCGAAGACGACGAACACACTCGCGAAGCCCTCCGCGAAGTGCTCAGCATGGAAGGTTACGAAGTTGTCACCGCCAGTGATGGACTTCAGGCCGTCGATTTCTTCCGCGTCACCAAGCCCGATTTCGTCTGCCTGGATGTCATGATGCCCGGCCAGAATGGCTATGAAGCCTGCAAACAGATCCGCCGTCACGACGAGCAGGTGCCCATCCTCTTCCTCACCGCCAAAGCCGAGGAGATCGACGCCGTGCTCGGCCTCGAACTCGGTGCCGACGACTACATGACCAAGCCCTTTGGCGTCAAAGAGATCATCGCCCGCATCCGCGCCATCACGCGCCGCACCGCCGCCCGCAGTGCCAAAAAAAGCGGCGAGGACGAATTCATGATGGATGACCTCCGCATCGTCCCCGCCGAACTGCGCGCCTACCGTGGCACCACTGATCTCCAGCTCAGCCCGCGAGATCTAAAAGTCCTCCGCCTCCTCCACGAAAAGCGCGGCAAGGTCGTCGATCGCAACCAGCTAGCTGACGAAGTCTGGGGCATCGACTACTTCCCCGAGAGCCGCGCCCTCGACCAGCACATCTCCCAGCTCCGCAAGCGCATCGAAAAAGACCCCGCCAACCCCCGCATCATCCGCACCGTGCACGGAGCCGGGTATCGATTTGAGTAGCAGGTTTGAGGGTATGCTCATTTGCACAGTTCACGGGGTCGAATTTAGTCTTGCCACCCCCGGGGGAGACGCTAGGCTCGCCACGCTCCCCCCGCACCTATCCACTCCCCTACATGGACAAACGCAAATCGACCGCCAAGAAGGCCGCAAAGGCTCCCAAGTCAGCCCCTAAACAGAGCCCCGCTGCTTCTTCCTCCTCGAATTTTGACCTCGCGCACATCCGCGAAATCGTCGGCCTGATGGCCGAAAATGATCTGACCCTCTTCCATTTTGAGAAGCAGGGCTCCAAGCTCGAGCTCCGCCGAGGCTCCGACTTCGAAGCCGCCAAAGAGCTGCTCAAGCACCTCCCTTCCGCCCAGGCCGCTCCTGTAGCGCTTGCCGCCGCTCCAGCTCCAGTCGCCGCG
>JBIKIA010000583.1:0-3374 GCA_044361885.1 Prosthecobacter sp.
CAGGATGTCGCCGTGCATTTGGAGGCCGATGGAGCCCGCCTCCGGACTTCGCGGGTGAGTTTGCCACCGGAGGGCGAAGCCGTGATCGCCTTCACCCATGCCTTTGATGCCGTGGGCGATCACTCGTTGTCCGTCCGCATTGAGGGTGACAGCTTCGCCGACGACAACGCCTTCTACTCCGTCGTTCAGGTGCGCAACCAACTGAACGTCCTGCTCGTCGATGGCGATCCAAGCGCTGCCCCACTCGAAGGTGCCGCCGACTTCCTGGAGCTGGCGCTCACACCTTATCAAGCCGCTGAAAATACCACGCTCAAGGATCTCATCCGCATCACCAAGATCGAAGCCCGCCGTTTCCGCGATGAAGACCTGAAAGGCAAAGAAGTCGTCATCCTCGCCGACCTGGATCGCCTGCAAGGCAACCGTCTCAATGACCTCGACAAGTTCGTGAAGGCAGGAGGCGGACTCATTGTCTTCGCCGGGCCACATGGCGACTTGGATTGGTACAACCGCGACTTCTTCCGAAAAGGCGAGGGCCTCTTCCCCGCCAATATCAAAGGCCTGCAACGAGCCACCACCGCCGCGCCTGCACGACTGCTCCAGCAGCGCCTCACGCATCCCGCCACCATCTACTTCAACGACGCGCGCGGCGGACGCCTGCAAGACGCCGAGTTCCAGAGCTGGTGGGAGTTTGAGGCCAGCGACAAAGCCAAACCTATCCTCCAGCTCGACCGCGGTACGCCGCTCTTCATCGAAAAAGCACATGAGCGCGGACGCGTCATCGCCGCCGCCACCACCGCCGATGCCGAATGGACGAACCTGCCGCTTCAGCCCTTCTTCGTGCCGCTTATGCAGCGCCTCGTCACCTATCTGGCCACGCAAAGCACCATCAGCGCCTGGGATCAGGTCGGCGCACCGCTGCGCGTCGTCATGGGCAAAGAACGCATCGGCGTCGAATACACCCTGCGTGATCCCACCGGCCAGACTGAGACGCTCAAAGTCCGCGCCGATGCCGACAAGTCGCTGCTCGAATCCAAGCCCATCGCCGCGCCCGGCATCTACAAGCTGACCCAAGGCAGCGAAACCCGCCTGCTGGCCTACAATCTCGATCCTGCCGAGTCGAACCTTGCCCCGCTGGCTGCCGACAAGGTCCAAGCCCTCTCCGAAAGATATGATGCCTCCTTTGTGGACAGCATCGACTCCTGGCAAAAACTCGACCGCACGCGTCGCCACGGCAGCGAGCTGTGGCAGCCTTTTTTGATTGGGCTCATCGGGCTCCTCTTCCTCGAAGTCCTCCTCCAGCAGCGCATTGCCAAAGGTTAATCTCATTTCATTCATGACCCCCACGACCGAAACCACCCTCCGCTTCGCCGGTGACTATCCTGTCATCGGAGTCTGGGTGCTGGCGTTTGGTTTGGCGGCGGCGATGTGGTTCCTTTATCGGCGCGAGATGAAGTTCCTGTCGGGACCACTCGCCTGGGTGCCTGCGGCTTGCCGGACGCTCGCGGTGTTCATCTTAGTTCTGGCTTTGTCAGGGCCGACGCTCCGTCGCGAGACGACTCAACGCCAACTCGGGCGTGTAGTGCTCGCGGTGGATACTTCGGCGAGCATGAAGCTCGAAGACGATGCCTCCGACAAGAAGAACGCCTCGTCTGATTCACGCCTCATTCGCGCAGAAAAGATCCTCCTCGGCGGCACGACTCCCCTTTTAAAGAAACTCACCGAAACGCAGGACGTGGAACTCGTGCTCCTGCGCGGCCAGCAGACGCAGCGCACCTGGTGGCACCGCCAGCAAGGCAAGGACACCTCGGGTGATCTGCCGACCTCTCTCCAGACGCAGGCCGATGCTCCGATCACGAATCTCGACTCGGCCCTGCGCGATGCCCTCGGCCCAGTGACACCTGGTACAGCGCTCGTCGTGCTCACGGACGGCCAGCACAACGGTCCGGGATCACCGGAAGAATTCGCCACAACGATGAAGCAGGCGAACACGCCCGTGTTCACCGTCGGCTTCGGCACTGAAGTGCCACCCGTGGATCTCAGCGTCATCAATGTCATCACTGCCGAATCCGTGTTCAGCGAGGAGAACCTCCAAGGCCGCGTGATCGTGCAGGACTCGCTACCCGCAGGCACTCCGGCACAGGTCCGCGTCAGCAGTGCAGGCAAGATGCTTTGGGAGCAAAACTTCACGGGCGAAGGCAAGGGCGAGCGTCGCTTCGACTTCGCCTTCCCGGTCAAGGCACTTCCACCCGCACCTGCCACGGAGCGCGATAAAACTTTGCGCCTGCTCAATGTCCAAGTCGCCGTGCAAGGTGACCGCGCGAACACAGAAAAGACCCGTGCCAACAACAGCCGCGAGATCGCGCTGCATCTGCTGACAAAAAAGCGCAAAGCCCTCATCCTCGATGGTCGTCCGCGATGGGAGACGCGCTACATTCACAACCACTTCGACCGTGACGAGCGCTGGGAGGCAAAGGTCATCTTCGACAACTATGCCGCGAAACCCGAGGACGGCTCCCTGCGCAAAGACTTCCCAAAATCACGCGAGGAACTCCTCAGCTACGACCTCATCCTGCTTGGCGATGTCGCCGCCTCTCGCTTTGATTCACTGCACCTCGACTGGCTCGTCGAGTTCGTCGAGAAACGCGGCGGCGGTCTCGTGCTAATTGATGGCGTGCGCGGAGGTTTAAAAGACTGGGCCAAAGGCCGCACTGCCGGTTTGATTCCGGTGAACTGGCCAGCGAATCCCGCCACCGCCAAAGCCTACACCTGGCAGCTTACCACCGATGGCGAGCGCCAGCCCGGCCTGCGCCTCAGCGACAGCCCGAGCGCGAACATGACTCTCTGGCCGAGTTTGCCGGAGATGACTTGGGCGGCTCATGTGACTTCCCTGCCCGGTTCCCAAACCTTGGCCGAATTGAAAAGCGGCAACGCCACGACACCCGCGATGATCTTCCGCCAAGTCGGTGCAGGTGCCGTGCTCTACCTCGCCACCGATGATCTCTGGCGCTGGCGTTTCCAGGTAGCCGACCTTTATCACCAGCGTCTGTGGATGCAGATGGCCGCATGGATCGCCGCGCCACCTTTCCAGGCGGAGGATCAGAAGCTCTCCATCGGCACCGACAGACTCCGCTACACGCCCGGCGAGCAAAGCGAGATCCGAGTGCGTGTCCGCAATGCCAAAGGCGACCTTGTGAGCGATGCCGAGCCTCGCGCCTTCCTGCTGCTCGATGGAAAAGAGATTGCCTCTCTCCAGCTTGAAGCCGACCCGACCCACTTCGGCATCTACCGCGCCCAGACGCCACCTTTGAAAGCCGGAGCCTACGAGATCGCCGTGGCCGAAAGCGCCTCCGCCACGCGCAGTGACCTGCGCCTTT
>JBIKIA010000706.1:0-2686 GCA_044361885.1 Prosthecobacter sp.
CCTGGAAATTGGCACTGCTGCCAGCGTCACGATCCTCGATGGCTTTTTGCAGACGGCGCTGGATCTCTTCCGTTTCAGACTTGAGCATCGTTGTTTGATTGGCCACGCCGATGCTCTTGAGATGCAGTTCGGGGTCAAAGCCAGCCGAGCAAGCACTGGCGGAGCTGAATCGGTCCAGGAAGGCCTGCCGATCACCGCCTTTGCGGATGTAGTCGCAGACGTAATCGACATCTGCCAGTGTAAGGATCACGAGGTAATGTCCATTGCCATCATCACCGAGCGCACGTGAAGACGTTGCGCGCGTCTCCTCATGGCTGGCTTTACCATGAATGATGGAGGTAAAACCGCCCTTCGCGTAACCACGCACCCGCTTCCATACACTCATCACATCTCCGCAGGTTGTATCCACGACCATGCAGCCACGGGAGGAAATTAGCTTCATCAAGTCGGTCTCCGCTCCGAAGGCCGGGACGATGACGACGTCGTCGCTCGTGAGCTTGGACACCTCTTCTTCGTGCTGGCCAACTGGGATACTGATGATACCCATCTCGGTGAGCTGGCGGTTCACTTCGGGATTGTGAATGATCTCACCGAGCAGGAAGACGCGCTTGTCCGCAAACACACGGCGTGCAGCGTAAGCTAGGTCGATGGCGCGCTCAACGCCGTAGCAGAAACCAAATTCGCGGGCGAGGCGCACAGTAGTATTGCCGATCTGAATCACGCTGCCCTGCGCGCGGATGGTCTCCACGAGAGGGCTGCGGTAATGCGTCTCCACCTCCGCCTGCACACGCTCCATCACCTCCGGGGTGCGGACATTGACTCGGCGGGCGGTTGGGGCGGCTGTGGACATGGGCAGATGGAGTGGATTGAAAAAAAGAGAGGCTGTGGTGCCGCCCCTCCTCAATGGGCATTGGCTAGGAGCGTGCTACTTCTTGTAGATCGTGCCCGCCGCGATGTCTGCGAAGAACTTGTCGCTCATCATGTGGCCGCGGTCTGGATTTGGCAGCGGGCCGTCATCGATCACCGGGAGCGTCTTGCCGATGGTGGCATCCTCGGGGTGTGAGCTGGCGATGATGAGGGGCGTGCCGACCTTGGTCATGGAGAAGATCTTCGCCGCCGCTTTGGCAGGCAGGCGGATGCAGCCATGGGTGCAGGGATAGGGCTTCACGAAACCCCAATGCATGCCATAAGCGGACTTCCATTCCTGCCAGTAGGCCATGGGGTAACCGCGATTCGGTTCACTCTGACGACGGCGACGTGCTTCTTTATACTGAATGTGATAAGTGCCGGAGCCCGTAGTGCCACCGGTGCCCACTGAGCAGGGGGTGGCAAGCAGCACCTTGTCACCTTCGACCACATAGACGCTTTGCGCACCTGTGCTGACTTTGACTTTCACTGCGGCAAGATTTTTCGGAGCAGTCGAAGGCGGATCAAACTCGTGACCATACATGTGACGGCCGCGTGTAGTCTTGCAGCTGCTCATGGAAACCGCCACGACGACGAGCGCGGCAGATTGGATGAAACGACGGAGAGTAGGGGATTTCATGGGGCGGCAGTGGTAGCACGCCCGTTCGTCGTCTCCACCGTTTTTCTTGAATGAACCCTCAAGTTGTATCGGCGTCTCTCAGCTTGGTTGGGTTGAGATGATTTTGGACAACCTTTGATCACTGAAGTTACCAGATTCAGCCCAAATCATCCGATCAAAATTGGCTTCAGATTTCTTACTGGCACGTTAAAGCCAACACTCGAGCCACAATGATGAACGCCTTGTTTTGGTCTTACTCTTCAACCCCCCAGCACGATTCGCGCAGTTCAGTCTCACATTTGTTATAGAGGGGATTGTTACTTTGAACTGTGCTGCACCATACGCCCCCATCTTTAAATTGCCATTACATGCATTGTGCGTAGTTATTAGAATTGCGTTTTGACTTCTTCTTCTGGCACCCATTTCCCCGTTGATGTCCCCCCAAATAGAAACACTGAAGATCGATAGTTCATAGCTGATCCAAGCACACAGAATAGCTCGCAGTCTGATGCAGACCCTGGCTGGGTCTGTAGTTACCCAAGAAAACAAGCCAAAGTGTTCCTTTCGAATTTGGAATCGGAACAATTAGAGGTCATCCAACAATGCCCTCTGCCCCGATTTCCTTCTCGGCCAAATTCACTTTGACCTTCCCCGTGCTCCCTCCCACACTCGCCGCGTCACGACAGGGGCGTCCCACCGCAGGGACTGAGACGGATTTGTGTATCCGAACCCTCCGAACCTGATGCGGGTCATGCCGCCGAAGGGAGTTCGCTCGGAGGTTTCTCAGTTCACGGCCACAGGCCGCCCCAAAACAACAGAGAACCGCTAACAGCGAACCGAGAACCCATTTCCCCCATGATCGCCGATCCCAAAACATCCTTCGAAGGCCATTCCTCCGAGCAGCTCCCCGCTTCCACCCGCATCTACGTCGAGGGGCAGATCCATAAAGACATCCGCGTCCCCATGCGCGAGATCACGCTGTCTCCGACAAAGGCCTTCAACGGTCGCATCGAGATGAATGAACCCGTCCGCGTCTATGATTGCAGCGGTCCCTGGGGCGATCCCACTTTCCATGGCAAATCCGAGGAAGGCCTCCCTGCCCTGCGCGAAAAATGGATCGCTGCTCGCAATGACGTCATCGCCTACGATGGCCGCGAAGTG
>JBIKIA010000115.1:0-11194 GCA_044361885.1 Prosthecobacter sp.
GGCTCACAAACGCATCGCACTGAGATCAGACAAAACCGCGTCATCCTTCGCAGGCTTCATCGTGTTCGCTTCCTTCCTCGACCATCTCCGACGCCTTTGATTTGCGAAGACACCACTTAACCTGTGGCGAAGTGATCCTCTGTCGTGCCGGGCATGGCACACGCGCTCCATGAAAATGGCACGGCGGGTGGGTAGTGCGCCCACATCTGCGGGTTTTGGAGGCCCGTGCTGCCACCGCCGTGTTGGTTGATGGACTGCTGTCCAACCATGAAAGGACACAGAGGCGGTCATGCCACCGTCAGCGGATTCCCCCGAACCCACGCAACCTATTCATCTCCACCTGCGCTCTGTGCCCTTTCATGGCTGGTCATACTTTTGACCACCTCTCCAAAAACTTGCCACTCTGCCCACTGGCGGAGCAGCCATGCTGGCTTCGTCATCTGCTTCCCTGTTATTTTCAAATAGCAGGCTGTGCAGATTTCTTGCCATCACGGCCGCTGCGCTCATTGGATCAGAATGACCATCTTTTGGAGAGCTGGTCTTGATGACCAACCATAAAAGAACGAACACCGCTGCCACGCACGGGATGAGGATTAGCTCATCGCTGGCGTCGCACCCGCAGGTTGTTTCACGGCGGATGTTTCGGTGTTTATGGCACACCTTCCGGGAAGCCGTTTCGTGATGTGAAAATCGAGACAATAATCCCCCTAACTCCGAAGCCTTGGCCTAGGAATTATGCGCGTTTGGTGGATCGGCATTCTTGACATCTTGTAGGGGCGGTGCGACCTGTCATTCGGTCACGCTTCGGGCATTCAATTCGGCTCCTCCGGGAGTCTGCCAAGGCTGGCTATCGCCCCGGCATCTGCGCAAACAGGTGTCGGGGTTTTTCGTGCTGGGGATTCAACCGTCTAGGTTGGGAAAGAGATCAATGGGTCGGGAAAGAAAAGTGTGTTGGGGACGAATGCAGGCCAAGAAAAAGCCCTGCTGCCATTTCGGGCGAGCAGGGCTTTCTCTGGGAAAAGCTGGCTTAATGTGCCATGCAGCTCATAGCTGCCTCTGCTCGCGTGCCTCCGGGCTCGGGTTGCTCCAATCAAAGCCTTTTAAGGCCCGGGGCATGACCATTCTTCCAAACTGGCCACACAGAGCAATCCCGCGACGCTCGGAGAGCGCTTTGAAGATCGATAGTGATGTCCGATGGTAGTTCATGGATTGGGTTGAAGGTGGCGGAGTCTGCCACAGAGCTTTAAACCGTCAAATACATTTTCAGAATTTCTTTTATTTCGTTGACGCGAAAGTGAACTCGGAATCGCCCTTCCCTAGGCGTCATGGAAAAGCCTTCTCAAACGCCTCCACATTGGCCTTCATCACAGCCATGAAATCGCCGCTCTCAGGAACGTTGCCACAGGGATCAAACGTCACGCTTTTCACGCCGATGGCTTCCAGTTTGGCGACGCTGTCTTTGGCGGGATCGCCCTCCCAGATCATCCACTTCGCGGGATGCGTGGCGAGGATGCCTTTGAGCTCCTCCATGGCCTTGTCATCAGGCACGGTCTCGGGCTCCCAGAGCACGGGCCTAACGTTCAGTGCATAGCGTCGTGCAAAGTAATGATACACGGGATGCGAGGCGACGAGCGGGGCGTTGGCGATTCGTTTGCCCACGGCGAGCAGTCGCGCATCGAGCGCATCGAGCTCGGCCTTCAACGTGGCGAAATTCTTCCCGGCATCGGGAGCGAACTTGGTCAGCGCTTTGGAGATGGCTTCGGCCTGCTGGATGGCTTGCTGCAAGTCGATCCAGGTTGTGAAGGCGGTGCCGCTGTGGCTGTGCTCACCTCCGGGGCCGTGGCTGTGAGTGGCATCGGCTTTGATCTCGATGAACTGTGCTTTGAAGGCGGCGGAAGTGTCCACGAGCTTCGATTGCGGCAACGTGACCTTCTCCGCCCACTTCGAGTAGGAGGCCCCGTTCATGAGAATGAGGTCCGCGCTTTGGAAACCGACCACGGCGGCATCGTCGGGCTGCCAGAAGACGGGGTCTTCATCTCCAGGTGCGGGGAATTTGACCTCGATGGCATCTCCGCCGATGCGCTCGGCGAAGTATTTTAGCGGGTAGTTCGCCACATAGACCTGCGGTTTGCCGGATTTCGCCGAAGAGGAAGCCTGTGGCGCATCAGGCGCGGGTTTGCAGGCGGCGAGGAGCAGCAGGGGGAGGATCAGGGCAAGGGCGGTTTTCATGGCGGCTCATTCTACGTTCCGTGGGCTGACTGCTTCCAGATATATCTTGGCGAAGGATGTGAGCGCGCTCCATAATCGCGCCCATGTCCCCCGCCCTGCTTCTCGATGCCGTCGTCCTCTTCGCCTACTTTGGCCTGATCATGTGGATCGGCCTGTCTCAGCGCAGCAAGAGCGGGTCCATGGAAGGTTTCGCGCTCGGGGATCGGCAGATCGCGTGGTGGGCGGTCCTCGCTTCGATCCTGGCGGCGGAGATCAGCGCGGGCACGTTCTTTGGCGCGCCCGGCGAGGGCTATGCGCTGCGCAATTTCACTTATATCCAGCTCATCGTCGGCTACCTGCTGGCGCGTGTGGTGGTGAGTGCGGTGTTCATTCCGGCCTATTACAAACACGGTGTCGTCAGCATTTATGAGTTCCTCGGCACGCGCTTCGGGCCCATCACGCATCGTCTCTCATCGGGTGTGTTTTTGGTCACGCGACTGCTCGCCAGCGGCACGCGGCTTTGGGTTCCGACGATGATCCTCGTCATCATCTGGCATCTCAATAACCCCGCACAAACCATCTCCCCCTCCACCGAGTTCTGGCTCACCGCCGTGGCGTTGGTTTTAGTCACATTGGCGACGGCGGTGTACACCACGCTGGGCGGCATTCGCGCGGTGATCTGGACGGATGTGATCCAGATCGGCGTGCTCGTTTGTGCGCTTAGCTTTTCTTTGATCTACCTGCTCGGCCACATCCCTGGCGGCTGGGACGGCGCGGTGGCGATGCTCACGGGGCCAAAGGATCTCGCCGTGTGGGATCTCGGCTTGAAAGAGGGCGCGGGCTTCTGGGGAAACATCAAGCATGTGCTAGAGCAGGAGTACACCATCTGGGCGGCCTTTCTCGGCTCCACCTTTGTCACGCTGGCCACGCACGGCACGGATCAGGACATGGTGCAGCGCATGCTGACGGCGAAAAACAAACGCCAGAGCGCCGTCGCCACCATCCTCTCCGGCATTGCCGATGTGCCCATCACGCTCGTCGTGCTCGGCATCGGCATCCTGCTGTATGTCTTCTATCAGCAAAACGTGGACGTCATGCTGCCGAAGAGCGTCACCGGCGTGGTCTCCTCAAACAAAGTCTTTCCCTACTTCGTGCTCACCGTCATGCCCGCCGGGCTTCGCGGACTCGTCATCGCCGGTGTGCTCGCCACCACCATGGGCTCCCTCAGCACCGCGCTGAACTCACTCGCCACCAGCTACGTGCGCGACTTCCACTTCCGCTGGTTCGGCGAGCCCGCCACCGATGCTGGCAAAGTCCGCGTCCTGCGCTTCGGCACCGTGCTTTTTGCCACACTCCTGGTTTCCGTCGCCCTCGCCACCGCCTATGTCACCAGCCACAATCCGCAGCTCCGCATCCTGCCGATCATCCTCGGCATCTTCGGGTACACCTATGGATCGCTGCTCGGCGTCTTCATGACCGGCCTCTTCACTCGCACGCGCGGCAACGACTTCGGCAACGTCATCGCCATGATCGCTGGCTTTGTCGTCGTTGCCTACATGAGCGGGCTGGACAAAGACGTCATGGGCCTCTTCGGAGCCCAGGGCATCCCCCGCCCCGAGTGGATGCCCATCATTGAGTTCCCCTGGCGCATCATGTTCGGCACCGTCACCACCTTCGCCGTCGCCATGATGTTCCGCACACCTGTGGAAAGACAGCATCACCGCTATCTGGCGGAGGCTTGACGAGACCTGTGCATTTTTCATAAATATTGGAAAGGAAATCTGGGCTTCGGCCAAAAAAGAGCCTGTCTATTCTTTCGTTTCCCATCCCCAGCCAGTAATGGATACCACCCGCTAATTCACCACCGGCCCCAGTCTTTACTGGTACCGCCAGAACAAGATCAGCGGCGTGCTGAATCGCTGAGCAGTGCATTTTCTGCGTATCCGCTTAGACAACATCTCTCGGGGAGAGGCCGGAAAAAATCTTCCGCGTTTTCGCACTCCCAACCAGCAGCGGCACGGGAGGCAGGCTCAGTCGTGACGGGCGTCGGCGATGCCGTTGTGATAGATAGGCGGTTTATGTGAGATCATCAAAGTGGCGCTGTCACTTGTGCTTGCTCAGATACATAGCCGCATTCCCTCGCGCGATAGCGATCTCGGCTTCGTGCAGGCTGAAGCCCGTCGTGCCGGACTGCATAAGGTTCGTCGTATCCTGCCGGTGTTTCAAACCGAGCGCGTGCCCGATTTCATGCGAAGTGACACGCGGCAGCGGCTCGTCCAGCCCACCTGGCACCTCGCGTAGCTTGGCCGTGTCCTTCACGACGACGGGTTCGCCGTAGTAGAAGCCATTCGGCTGCACATCCTTTACATAGCAGATGTCGATGGCCTTCGGGCTGAGGCGGTCTTTCGGAATCATCGAATGCACGCGATCAAACTCCGGCTTCAGCCGCATCTCCGGCGGCAGCGGCACCGCCGTCGTCAGGCCGATGGACTCGATCTCGAACTGAATGCCCGCCTGTGACCAGACCTTGTTCACCTTGCCCATGATTCGCTTCACATCCGCCTCCACCAGAGTCGTGTGCATTGCGGGGATCGTGTCTGATTGCACGAGATGAATCCGCACCGGCATCGTGATCACAGGCCGTTCCTCGGCGGGCAAACTTAGCGACCACACTTCGCTCGACAGCGGCCTCGCGTGCCCGCCCGCGACCCATAGCTTATCTTTGAAAACGAACACCGAATGCTCATGCCTCGCCTTCCAGCAGGTCTTGGTCTCCAATCGCTGCCAGTTCTTGCCGTCGGCGCTATGCCAAACGTCGCCGAAATTGTCCTTCTCCTTCGACCAGCCGCCGAGCACCCACATGCGTCCGCGATACACCGCCGCGCTGAACCACAAACGCGGCTCCCATGGTGCTTCCTCCGTCTCGCAGGTCCAGTTCACGCCATCGCTCGACGACCACACATCGTTCTTCGCGTGGTAGGTCGGGACATAGTTCCCACCGCCGAGAACGTAGATTTTATCGTTCAAAACAACGGCCTGATGATAGCCGCGCTGCGACCACGCAGCTTTCGCCGTCTCCTGCTTCCATATTTTGCCATCGGCGGACGACCACACATCGTTTTTCAAACTTGTGTCATTGCCAAAGTAATAGTTCTCCGTGCCACCGAGCATCCACAGCCGTCCGCGATGCTCCACCAGTCCCGACGCGAGCCGTGGCGACCATCCAGCACTCGCGGTGACTTGCTCCCACTCCACACCGTCGCCGGAGGACCAAACCTGATTGCTCGCCGAGTGCCCCGGCAGCCTTCCATTATGCCAGCCGCCCATGATCCACATCTTGTCCGCAAACGTGATGTTCATTGGCAGATCGCTATGCAGCCACTGCGCATCCTTTTCGATGAGCTTCCACGCTTTACCATCACTTGAGGCCCAAACATCGCGTGGCGGCTCAGCGAACGACTGGAACCACCCGCCGCCGATCCAGAGTTGATCTTTGAACACCCACTCCGCCTGCGAATCTCGCGCCTGCCACGCTGCTGTGCCTTCCAGCACCCAATCTTGTGCGAATAGGCTTCCATAAGACATCAGCAGCCAAATGATTTTACTCTTCATGATTTTGTCTAGGTTTGGGTTCATGCCAGCGCCTTGGTGATCACTCGGTGTTCCACTACGCCCGTGAGCCGCTGATTCAGTCCCTGATGCGGGAAACTGAGTCGCGTGTGGTCGATGCCCATCAGATGCAGGATCGTCGCGTGCAGATCGCTGACGTGAACGCGATCCTCCACGGCCTTGAAGCCCAGTTCATCCGTCGCTCCGATGGCTTGGCCGCCTTTGACACCCGCACCGGCCATCCACATGGAAAAGCCATGCCAGTCATGATCGCGGCCCGGCTTGCCCACGCCCTCGCTCGTCGGTGTGCGACCAAACTCACCGCCCCACACGAGCAGCGTCTCGTCCCATAGTCCTGTGCGTTTCAGGTCCGCGATCAGAGCCGCGATGGGCTTGTCCGTCTCGCCCGCATGCAGCGTGTGATTCGTGATGCAGTCGTTGTGGCCGTCCCAGGTGTCCTCGATGTGACCACCGCCGGAGTAGAGCTGGATGAAGCGCACGCCTTTCTCGATCAGCTTGCGCGTGATGAGGCACTTGCGGCCAAAATCCGCCGTGCACTTGTCATTGAGGCCATACATCTCACGCGTTGTCTCATCTTCGTTGTCCACATCGACCACGCTCATCGCCTCCGTCTGCATGCGATACGCCAGCTCATACGATTCGATCCGCGCCATCAGCTCCGTCTCCTCGGGATGTAGCTTGAGATGCCCCTCGTTCAGCGACTTCAGCAGATCGAGACTGCGCCGCTGCGTGCGGTCGCTCGTGCCCTCCGGCGTCGCCAGATCCAGCAAGGGCGAGCCACCACTGCGGAACAACGTGCCCTGATACGCCGCAGGCATGTAACCCGCCGTCCAGTTCGACGCACTGCCGATCGGCCCGCCGCGCGGGTCTGTCATCACCACAAAGCCTGGCAGATTCTGATTCGTCGTGCCCAGCCCATAGCTCAGCCACGACCCCAGGCTCGGCTTGCCGATGAAGATGCTGCCCGTGTTCATCTGTAAGCAGCCCGACGCATGCGCCGCTGTGTCCGCATGCATGGAACGAATCACGCACAAGTCATCCGCATGACGCGCCGTGTGCGGAAACAAGCTGCTGATCTCCAGCCCACTCTGCCCATGCCGCGTGAACTCAAATGGCGACTGCATCAAATGCCCCACCGCGCGCCCGTTCGATCCAACCTTCGCATCGCCCGTGTATGGCTTCCCATGAAACTTCGTCAGCATCGGCTTCGGATCAAACGTGTCCACCTGGCTCGGCCCGCCGTTCATGAAGAGAAACACACAATGCTTCGCCTTCGCCGGAAAATGCGGTCGCCTCTCCGCCAACGGCGATGCAGCGCGCGCATCAGCCGCCAATAAGTCAGCCAACGCCAATCCCGCGAAACCGTTGGTGGCACGAATCAAGTATTCACGACGTGTGAGAAGTCGGTTCATGGCTATTCAGGATATACAAACTCGTTCAGATTCAAAATCACGCGGCAGGCCTGCTCCAGCGACTCCTGGTGCAAAAACGCATGCATCTGCGTCAGCTCAGTTGCCGATGGCTCACGACAAAATGCCAGCCGCCACGCGAGCGTGATCTGCTTCGCGGAATCATCACCAGCTTCGCGTTTCAAGCGCGCAGCAAAATGCTTCGCCTGCTGGTTCACGAAGTCGCCGTTGAACAAACTCAGCGCCTGCGGGGCAACGGTGGTGACCTGGCGTTGCGGGCAACTGCTCACGGTGTCGGCGAGATCGAGTGTTTCGAGCATGGGGACCACCAACCCGCGCTTGATGAAGACGTAGATGCTGCGGCGCGAGGCTTCGTGCTCGTCGGAGGCCTGCCAGACCTTTTCTTTGTCGGTGTTGGCTTCGAGCGCGGCTGCGGGAATGCCGGGCTTCATCGCGGGGCCGAAGCGCTTCGGATTGAGCTGGCCGCTGACGGCGAGCATCGAGTCGCGGATGGCTTCGACCTCGAGTCGGCGGTAGCGCATGAGCGAATCGGAAGATTTGGCGGATTGCCATGCGCGGCTGGTGAGGATGAGGCGGTGCAGCTTTTTCAGCGACCAGTTTGCATCGTGCATGAACCAGTGCGCGAGCCAGTCGAGCAACTCGGGATGCGATGGAGCGGCGCCCATGAGGCCGAAGTCGTTGGCGGTGGTCACGAGGCCATGGCCGAAGTGTTGCTGCCAGGCGCGATTCACGATCACGCGGGCGGTGAGCGGGTTGTTGGTGCTCGCAATCCATTGAGCGAGGCCGAGGCGGCGTTGCGTGGTCTTTTCACCCGATGGGAACTGCGGCTGCTGTTTGACGAGGATAGCAGGCACGGCAGGCTCGACGAGATCGCCAAATCGTGTGGGCGAGCCGCGCACGAGCACATGGGTCTCGGGGGCTTTCGTGGAGGGCTCGCGCCAAGTGTAAACCTCCGTGCCATCGACGGGTAAGGTCAGCTCCGTGCGACCTTTGCGCGGGCGTTCGAGCGGATTGAAGACGGCGACGAGGCTGTAGTAGTCACGTGTGGCCAGCGGCTCGAACTTGTGATCGTGACAACGCGCACAGCCGATGGTGAGACCAAGAAACGCCTGTCCAGTGGTGCTAACGATGTCGTCGAGTTGGTCGTAGCGATCCGTGGCGGGATCAGCGGGTTCATCATCCCAATGACCGAGGCGGAGGAAACCGGTGGCGATATGCGATTCGAGCGATTTGTCGAGCAATTCATCACCAGCGAGCTGCTCGATGACGAAGCGGTCGAAGGGTTTGTCTTTGTTGAGCGCTTCGATGACGTAGTCGCGGTAGCGCCAGACGAAGGGCTTCTCGGCATCGCGTTCGTAGCCGTTGCTGTCGGCGTAGCGCACGACATCGAGCCAGTGGCGTGCCCAGCGCTCGCCGTATTCGCGGCGCGTGAGGAGGTCGTCGATGACTGCATCGAGCGATTGGTGCTTCTCCTGCTCCGCTATCGTGGGCGGAAGACCAATGAGGTCAAGATACACACGACGCCGCAGCGCAATCGGGGCGGCTTGCGGCGCCAGTTCGTGCTTTCCGAAGACAAAGGCATCAATCGGATGCGTCGAGGTCGATTCGGGCACCGTCGGCCGCTTCACCGGCTGAAAAGACCAATGTTCCGACGGCTTCTTCGGGATCGCTTCATCGCTGGGAAAGGGCGCACCGGAGGCAAACCATTGCCGCAGAGCTGCCACCTGCGAGTCCGTGAGTCGTGCGCCCTCTGGCGGCATGCGCTCGTCTTCGCCGTGCGAGGTCACACGCGAGATCAACTCGGCGTGGACGCTTTTGTCGATCAAAGCACCTGCATCGAGTCGCAGATCGCCTTTTTGCTTCACGGAGCCATGGCAGGACACGCAGCGCTCCTTCAGCATCGGCTTGATGTCCTTCGCATAATCGACCGCCACCAGCGTCACAGGCAGGGCGAAGGGAAAGAGGAAATAGATGAGACGGTTCATGCCTGGCCTGATGACTGGGTTGATATTCGTGCAGGAGGCCATGCGGTTCATACGTCGAAAAGCAGGCCGGTTCTCTCCGGCGGGGACAATACGGTGTGACGGGGAGGCTCGGGCATGGAAACCATGCTAGTTCCCAATCACACCCGACGTTCGAGACGAAACTTCCCATGAATACCTCTTTCTTCCCCTGTGCTGGATCGCGGGTGCTGCATGCGCCGACGCGGCGCGAGTTTGTCTATGGACTGGGGACCTCGCTCGGAAGCGTCGCGTTAACCTCGTTGCTGGCATCGGAGGCAAAGGGGCCGCTTTCACCGAAGCCGCAGCAGGTTCAGGCCAAGGCAAAAAACTGCATCTTTCTCATGATGGAGGGCGGGCCGAGTCACATCGACTGCTTTGATCCGAAGCCGATGCTGGAGAAGCTGCATCTGAAGGAATTCACCCGCGAGGGAAAGCAGAAGTCGGCGATGGAAAGCGGCAAGCGCTACTATGTGAAGTCACCCTTTAAGTTCGCCCAGCATGGGAAGTCGGGCGCGTGGATGAGCGAGCCCTGGCAGCACCTCGCCAAGGTGGCCGACGATCTTTGTTTCTACCGAGGCTGTCAGGTGGACTCGGTGAATCATCCGACGGCGATGTATCAGATGAACTGCGGGAACCGATTCGGCGGAGACCCAGCGATCGGATCGTGGGTCACCTATGGCCTTGGCTCGGTGAATCAGGATCTGCCGGGCTTCATCGTGCTGCCGGAGATCAGCTATCCGCAGGGCGGCAGCGCGAACTGGGGCAATGGCTATCTGCCCGCACAATTCCAGGGCACGCCGCTGAGACCGAAGGGATCGCCGATCCTGGATCTGCGGCCTCCTCAGGGCATCACGCCGGAGCATCAGCGGGCAAATTTGGACCTGCTCGGCAAACTCAACGCGAAGCATGCGGAGGATCATCCGTGGCATGATGAACTGAAGGCGCGGATGAATAACTACGAGCTGGCGTTTCGGATGCAAATGCAGGTGCCCGAGGTGATCGACCTCGAAAAGGAGGATGTAAAAACGAAGGAGATGTATGGCATCGGCAAGGATGCGACGGATGCCTTTGGTCGGAAGTGCCTGCTGGCATGCAAGCTGGTGGAGAAGGGCGTGCGCTTCGTTCAGCTCTATGCCGGCACCTGGGACAGCCACGACTACATCGAGCGGGCGCATGGAAACTTAATTCGGCAGGTGGATCAGCCCATCGCGGCTCTGATCCAGGATTTAAAGCAGCGTGGGTTGCTGGATGACACGCTGATCGTCTGGTGCGGTGAGTTTGGCCGCACGCCAGACAATGGCGTGCGTGGCGGCACGGCCTACGGTCGCGATCATAATCCGAAGGCGATGACGATCTGGTTCGCTGGAGGAGGCTGCAAAGCCGGTCACAGCATCGGTGCCACCGACGATCGTGGCATGGAGGCGATTGAGGAGGTGCATCATGTGCGTGATGTCCACGTCACCCTGCTGCGTCTGCTCGGGCTGGATGACAACAGGCTCACCTTTTACCACGGGGGCCGCTTTAAACAGCTCTCCCAGATCGGCGGGCAGGTGATCGACAAGCTGATCGCTTAACGTCTCAGCGCTGGGAAGGCGCGGTAGAAGAAGCGTGGGTTGCTGTTCGAGACGGTCTGCGAAAAGGCTCCGCCGCCGAGGTGACTGGCGGGTTCTGGTAGGGACCACTCGACGAAGTCGGGGGTGCCTTCGATCATGACATCGATGACATTGGCATAGCTGGCGGGCCAGTTGGCGCTGATTTGGAAATTGCCCCCACCGAGGTGAGAGAGGAGGAAGTTTCTGATCTCCAACCGCACTGGGGCGAGCACTGGGCTGCTGGCGGAACTGAGCGGATTGGTGGCGTCGAGATATTCCTGAGCGACGGAGTAGAGAGATCCGTCGGCGTTGAAGAAAGTGTCGTGCATCA
>JBIKIA010000584.1:0-3361 GCA_044361885.1 Prosthecobacter sp.
GTACGCCTGTATTCGGGAGAGGCGTTCAGGGCTTTGTTGCCCGTGGCATCCACGAGATCGAGTTGGCGGCTGCCGCCCTCGATCCAGTTGTAGGCGACAACCAGACCTGCGGAGCGATCCTTGAGATTGATCCCGAGGCAGCCTTTGCGCAGCGGCCCGAAATGGTTGCCTTCGAAAACGATACCATGGCACTCGGTATAGGCGTTGTGTTCGGTAATGCTGCCTGGATTGCCGTTGTCGTAAATGTGGCAGCCTTCCACACGCACGTCACTGGACTGGGCGCTCACCATGAGACCGTTGCCGCTGTCGTGGAGCGCCAAGTTACGTAGAATCAGATGCTCCACCTTCTCCACATTAATGCTGGCGGCATCTTTGCTGTAGGCAGTGGCTCCTTTCCGCCCAGCAAAAGTAAATGGCCGCCGCGCGCCACGAATGTCGAGATTTTCGATCAAGATGTGTGCCGGCATTTTATCCGCTGGCTTGTTGGCTCCGCCGATCTTCAGCACCCCGCGTTCCTCCCCCCAATAGCTCAGAACCGGGCGCTTTGTGGCATCCTGACCGTCGATCACAGGCAGTTGTCCCTTAGGCCCGGGCACGCCGCTGATGGTGATGGGCTGTTCCTTGGTGCCGCGAAAGCATATGACCCACTTTTCATGGTAAGGCTGTGCCCTCCAGTGAATGCGAACTGCATCCCCAGGCCTCAACGCTTCCCATGGCACCTCACCGATTGTTGCGAGGGCCTTGCCAGTTCCCACTTCATACACGGCGGCAGGAGACAGCAACGGCCAGGCAAGGAAAATCCCAGCGATAAATGGGGAGCAAGGTCGGAGGAGAGAGCGGATCATCAGGGGCTTCATACAGTCTGCGAAAGGACTAGGCTCCTGAAATGTCTGCAAACAAATCTTTTCCAATCTCAGCGTGACGAATGCTTAGACCAGTCGGGCAAAGCCAGTGCTGGCTGAGGTTGGTCCCGCAGCGGATTGGAGCTGCCCATCAGCTTGCAACTCCGCCACTACACCGAGCGATTCATCCAAAGCGTCGAGCATCCCGGCAATCAACTCCTCCGAGTGTGGCCAGGTCACATAGAGCTGGCTCGACATCAAATAGCCGCGCTGGAGCATGTGGCGGATCATGAGCGCCTTCGCCGCCGGATCAGCAAAGCCAAGCGAGGGTGCGCAGGGCATGCCACCGATCTTGAGTTGCAAGGTCGGATACCTCTCCGCGACTTCGCGCAGACCTGACTGCAATCGTCCGCCGAGTTCCCAGACGTGCTTCTGCACTCCTTCGCGCTGCATTTTGCCAATGCAGGCCAGTGAGGCCGCCGTGCCCACGCCGTCCGTCCAGTAGCTGCTGGAGATGAAGCTGTTGTTGGCGGCATCCATGACCTCGTTTTTTCCGATGATGGCTCCGCTGGGATAGCCGTTCGACATGGCCTTTGCATACACAGCGATGTCAGGCTCAATGCCGAGAACTGGCGCGGCACCGGGGAAGCCGAAGCGCCAGCCGCTCGTCACCTCATCGAGCACAAACACGGCACCTGCGGCATGGCAGCCGTCGATCACCTTTTGCAGGAAGCCATCGCGAGGCAGCTCGCTGCGCATCGGCTCCATCACCAAGGCGGCGAGTTTGCCATCGAGCTTTTGCAGTGCGGCGCTAAAGGACTCGAAGTCGTTGTAGCGGAAAGGCACTGCGGTGCCCGCGAGTTCACGTGGCACGCCGAGAGGTTGCAGGCCGGGAAGCAGGTGACCATCGAGCGCGGCATCATCGCCGAGATTTGCGGCGAGATACCAGTCGCTCCAGCCATGATAGCCACAGAAGGCGACACCGCTTTTGCCAGTGGCAGCACGAGCAATGCGCACCGCGAGCCCGAGCGCCTCGCCACCACCGCGAGCATAACGAACCTTGCCCGCCCAGGGATGCAGATCGAGCAACACATCGGCCAGCTTCACCTCATCCGGTGACGCCAGCGTGGCATAGCTGCCGAGATTTACGCGGCGCTTCACCGCTGCGTTTACTTCATCATCTGCATGGCCGAGCAGGATGGCTCCAACACCGCCGGTGAAGTCCGTGTAACGCTTTCCATCCAGATCCCAGATGTTCGCGCCCTTGGCACGAGAGAAGTAGGACGGCCATGATTGCTGATCGAAGAGGTGGGCTCGTTTTGAGAGAAGGCCGGTGCCGCAGGAGATTTTGGTTTTGGCTTCTTCCCAGAGCATCGGTCCAGCTTTGACCTCGGAAGCAGGTTTGAGCAGCCGTAGCGCATTCTCGCCGAAGATGTCCTCCAGGTCACCCTGCGTCATGCCGGTGTCTTCACAGGCTTCACGCAGGCAAAGCAGGGACTCGATTCCCACGGTCGTGTATTGACCAAAGATGGTCAGCTTATCACCCGTGATCTCGGGATGAATCCAGGTGAATCCATCTCCCTGCGTAATGCATGAGCCGCGCAATTCACTGACCATGTAGTCGCTGCCCCAGAGCACACGACGCGGCCCGAGAATCTCGATCGCGGCGCGAAACGCCCCCGCCTGCGTCACGGCGGAAGTGTCGATGACCACGTTGTCGAGGTCGATGAGGTGATGCAGCCCTTCACGGGCATGGCGGTAGTTAAAGGAACGCGCCACATGCGCCAGGATCAGCTTGCAGCGCGGGTAGCGACGGCACAGCCGCTGGATCGCCTCCACATTGCGAGGATCGGTGATGCCATCCGCAAGCATGATGTGCAGCATCATGCTGCCATCATGATCATGGCAGATCTCCCACATCCACTCTGGAGCAAAGGATTCGATCTCCGCCTCCTTGGTGTCCGGCACATCGGCGTAGAGACGATAGGGCTTGATGCCGACGAACACACCCATGCTCATCAGCCTCCGCACCTCCGCCGGATCATCTGTCGGCGCAGCAAGCACCAGCGCGCGTGAGTTTGTGCTCACATCGATCTGCGACTGCACCCACGCATTCTCTCCCACGCGATCATTGCCCGCACTCGGATAGCCGAAAAACAGCCCCTCCACTTCCCTGCCCGGCATCCAGAGCTGCATCGCCGCCTGGAAATCGGCCATGCCATAGCCGCGATCCTCATCGAGAAACACGGGCCGCTTTCCCTCAGCGAAATGACGCGAGTGAAACAGGTGCGTGTGTGCATCGAAGACTTTCTCAGGCACGAAGCCGTCGATGGCTCGATGCAGCAGCTTGCGGTCAGTGTCGTTGAGTTCGGTGATGAGTTTGAGAGACATGCAGTGATGGTGCCCATCGCCAGATCGCTCGACCAGCAGAAGTTCCTGGTCAGTTCGAGATGCCAGAGCCGTGGCTCACTCGTTGAGTGAAAACACCTTGATCGGCGTTCTTCCTTCTGATGAAGACT
>JBIKIA010000585.1:0-3356 GCA_044361885.1 Prosthecobacter sp.
GCGGTCGTGCTGCGGTTCGACGTGGATGTCCGTGGCGCGTTGATCGAGGCCGCGACGCAAGATTTGATTCACGAAGCGCACCACGCTTGCCTCCTCATTTTCGGGGCCATCGAGCACGGTGACTTCATCGCCGAGTTCCTCGCTGCCCCAGTCGGCGCGGCCACGGAGGATCTTTTCAAAGGTATCCGCACCCAGGCCATAGAGCTTTTGCAGCCCTTCGGCGATCTTCGTGCGCTGACCGACGTGCCAGACGATGTTGTGAGGCACGCTGGAGGCCACGCGCTGATGCGTCACGAGGTTCAGTGGGTCAAAAGTGGCCAGATGCAGCGTGCTGTGGCCGAGATCGTTCTCTTCCGTGGCTTCCTCAAACTTCACCGGCAGCACACGATGCCGCAGAGCGATCTCCGCAGGCAGATGTCTGCGCAAACCCGGCTCCGCAGGCTTGTCACCGCCGCCTTCCCACCAGGTCAAATTCAGCGTGTGCGCCATGGCGAGCAGGAAGTCGCGCTCACGCACGCCTTCACAATCCAGCACCGCCTCGACAAAGGAGGTCTGGTTGTAGCAGGCCTGCTCCACCGCCTCAGCCACCGCCGGATTATTGGCGCAGCCAGCTTCAGCGAGCAGGTTTTGGATCAAAGGCATCATGGGGAGGTGTGAGACTGGCAGAGAGAGTAATATGATGGATATTATGGATTATAATAGAAATATCAACTGTTAAATATATCTAAACCATTCGGGTTGGCTAGAATTCAGGGCCGATTTGGGCACCCATTCGGCATCTCCTGCCGCACCATCACGCTTGGCTTTCCGTTCAGAGGAGTCATCCAGTCAGAAACTTTCCCCTACCCGTGGCGCAGTGCGTCTGCTACAAAGCCGCACTTTCACACATGACACGGACTCGGTGGATGATCGCAGGGCTCTGGCTGCTGGCTTTTTGGCTGGCGGCTGCGCTTGGCATGGCACCGAGGATCGAGCTTCAACTTGCCGATAGTGTCACGGCACTGACAAGGGAGCATCCCACCGGTTACAGTGCGCCTGAGGTGCGTTTTGAGGGACAGACAGCCGTTGTCAGCGGACGCGTGCGACGTGAGACTCAGCGGGAGGAGATCGTGGCTGCTTTGAAGGGAAAAGTCCGCACCAGCAGCCTTCTCGGCAGTGGTTTGAACCCTGTGCAAAGGGTGGCCGATGCCCTGGAGATCGAGCCATATCCGCCAGGATGGCTCATGATCGCCGCGAACGGACCCCGTGGGCAACTTCTGGGCACGGCGGCGACGGAATATGAAGCGCGTGATCTCGCTACGCTCATGGGGCAGCGCTGGAGTGAGAAAGGTGGCTATCTCGACAACCGAGTCCGCCCCGCGCCCGAGCAGCATGACGAATCTCCCGATGTGCAGGCGACATTGGCAAAGCTGCCGCTTCCCCGAGCCGTGAGCGCCGGGGGCGACAGTGCGCAGATCCAGATCGCCCGGATTGGTAGTGACTGGAAGCGTCTCATCGTCGATGCGAAGGATGATGACCTCCGCGAGCAGATCACCGACCTGGGAATCACCGCGCCGGACTGGGAAAAGGCCATCCTGCCTGTGATTCAAAATGTCCGCCGCTATCAGAGTGATCAACGCAGCCGTGTGGCAGAGGCCGAACGTCAGGCAAAGCTCCCGCCACCGCATCTTTTCATTGCCGCGCGTGACAAACGCCTGCTCGTGCGTGGTGAACTCGCGACTCTGGCCTACAAACGCGAACTTCTGAATGTACTCATCGCCGCCTTCCCTGAGTGGCGCGTGCTTGACGATCTCCGTGTCAATGCCCAGCGGCGTGCCGTGGGTGATTTTGGTCCTGTCACTGAGGCGCTCCTGCCGCCGGAGACGACTGATGACCCGAAGCTCGCAGCCAAATCCCTCTTTCTTGGCCTGCCCGGCGAAGCCTGGAAAAAGATGGACTTCCTCGTCGGTGGCGATGCTCAGCCTTGGAAGGAATTGCTCCCCAAAGATCTCCAGCTTGACCTGCTCAAAGACGACAGCCGCATGGTCATGGAGTGGTTGCAGGGCAGTGCCAAAGGCATCCCCAAACTGCCGATCCGTCTCCAGCCCAGCTTTATCACACTCACTTTGCTTCCGGACAAAGTCATCCTCGCAGGGCAGGTGGCGGAGGAGTCATCACGCACGCAGATCATCAACACCGCAAAGCAGAAGTACTCCGGGCGCGCTCTTGTCATCGCCGATAGTCTGCTCGCCCGTGGCACCTGCGAGCCGAGTGGCGATCTCCAGCAAACCCTTCGCAGTCTGCCCGATCTTCCTGATGTCGATAGCCCTGGTAGCATTGCTTTCAGCAAACCAGGTGAGATTTGGAAAAGCATCCCGGCGAGTGAAAAACTGACGGCGGCAGGTGCCGTGGCTGCGAGCGGCATACTGCCGCAGGATTTCCCCGCCGCCATGGCGGAGGACACCTTCCTCGATGGCTTCGATCATCTGCGGCATCACTGGAAAAGTCTCACCAACGAGGCCAAGAAGGAGGCCGCGCCTTAAACGCTCATGGAAGGATTTCTCTGGCTCATCACTCAAATGGCCCTGCTGCTCACTGCAGCGGCAGCCGTCTTTCTTTGGCTGGGCTGGCGCTGGCGTGGCTTGGATGCTCGGCATGAAAGCCAAGCCTTTCATGCACGCATCGATGCTGAGACAGCCTCCGCGCGAACGGCAATCGAAGAGCGTGATGCCGCCAAGTCAAACGACGAGATGCTGCGCGCTACGCAATTGAAGATCGAGTCCGATCTTCAGGAGGCCAACGATCACCGACGCAATCTCGAACGCGAACTCATCCGTGTGCATGACGATCTAAAAATCGCCAAACGCGATGCCGATCAACGTGCTGAAGATACAGCCACGGCAAAGGCAGCCTTGGCTCCCGCGAAAATTGAAATCAGCCGGTTGTCTGCCGATCTCGATCACCTCCGCCGTGAGAAAGAGCGTTTCGAAAAACAACGCGCTGAGCAGCTTATAAATCCGTCACCTGCGGCTATCGAGAAAACTGCTTCAGATGTAGTGCCAATCCAGCCTCTCCCTGTTTCAACCGAAACTGAGAAGCCCAAACGCCTGCGCAAAACTCCGGCTGATCCCAAAGCGAAAGTCGTCAAACCTTCCAAACCAAGCCTGGATGCTCAGGCGACGCTCGCTAGGTTGGAAACCGATCTCACAGCCAAACAAACCTTGCTCAGCGCAGTTCAGCAGGAACGCGACGACTGGAGTCGCCGAGTTGCCACGCTGCGCGAAAAAGGCAAGGACCCTGCCGGGCTCGGACTTGCACAAAAAAGTCTCGCTCGCGCCGAGGTGGACGTCAGTGTGGCAAAGAAGGCGGTGGATCAT
>JBIKIA010000588.1:0-3349 GCA_044361885.1 Prosthecobacter sp.
TCCAAGGGCAGGAGGTGACTTCGGAGCGCCAGGCATGGATGTAGAGTTCAGAGGCGATGCGCGGTTTGGCATCGGCGGCAGGTTTTGGGGCCTGCAGTGGGGCGGGCGAGGCCAAGAGTTCCTTAGGGTTCACCTTCACGGGCGCGGGGCGGATGTCCGCCGGGCGGATGGCGAATTGATCGACCTCCTGTTTGCCGGTGGAAACGAAGGCCAGCTCGGCATTCGGACGTGTGACAGCGATCGGGACGGCTGGAGCGGGTTTCGCATTGGAAACGACGACCACCGCTTTCGGAGCTGGGGCCGTTTTTGGAGCTTCAGAAGCGATGACCACGACGGGAATCTTTTCCGCAGGCGCGGGCTTCACCTCAGCCACGATGGGCGCAGGCGGAGCTGCTTTGACCAACGCAGGTGCCACTGGCTTCGATGCCGGAGCGCTGACCAACTCGGGCTGTTTTGCGGGTTCGATTTTCGATGGAGCAGGAGCAACGTTTTTTTCCACTTCGGCGACCGTGACGGTTGGGCTTCCGAGATCGGCATGACGACCCATCCAGTAAGCAAAGCCGGTGACGGTGATGACAGCGGCGGCTTTGAGCAAACCGCCCATCACCGGCCAGAAGCTCGATGGTTTACGCACGGGTTGGCGTGGCTGCATCGGCGCGATACGCCGTGGCATCTGCACTGGGCGGAGCACGGCGTGGCGCTGCTCGGGATTCAGGCGCTCCTGCGGGATGGGGGCATATTGGCGGAGGGCATCTGTGACGGCCTCGATCTGCTCCAGCTCTGACGTGGCGGCCGGGCAGTCAGCGAAGAGGCGGTGGATGTCAGTGGCCTGGTGCGCTTGCAGCTCACCCAAGGCGTAGGCCGTGAGTTCGGAGGTGTCGTTGGCGGGGCTGGTCATAAGATTTGGAAAATTAAGAGGGGCGGGTGGCGAGTTCGCGGTTTAGCAGTTCGCGGAGTTTCTTGATCGCCATGTGCATGATGAAGCCAACATTGCCCACACTGAGGCCCGTGATGTCAGCGATTTGCTGGTAAGAGCAGTCGTGGGTGAACTTGAGGCGGATGACCTCTTTCTGATTCGGCCGGAGCTTCTCCACGAGATCCCAGATACGCTCATACAGCTCGTGAGAGACGGCATTTTCACTCGGGTCAGGATCGTAGCTGACGGCCATATTGAGCGCGTCTTCGTTGCCGAGATCGAGTCGGTGATCCTTGCGCAGGACATCGAGTGCGCGGTTGCGGCAGACGGTGAAAAGCCAGGCTTTGAGGTTGTCGCGGACCTTGTCGGGGTCGGTGAGGTAGAGTTTGAGCAAGGCGTCCTGCACCACCTCGCGGGCACGCTCGACATCGCCATTAAGAATGCCAGCCGTGTAGGCGATGAGGTTGCTCTCATGCTGATCCAGCGCCCGCCTGACGAGCAGGGTGGCTTCTTCGGGCTGGGGTTGACTGGTGAGCATGTGTACACGGTGCGTTACTTGGAACGCCTCGGGAAGGAAAAGATTAGAGATAGATCACGGCTCCCCGATCACCGGCTCCGTCACCACGGCAGACTTCGCCCGCAGACTGCGAGTCAGCACCTCTTTCCCAGACACGGCAGCTTCACGCGCCATGCCGCGATAGCGCAGCGGTTGGTAGCCGAGCTCCAGCATCTCGGCGAGCGGGGCTTCTTTGAGTCCGGGCCGCCAGTAGTCAGGTGGGCCGCCGGTCTCGTAAAAATAGATCCATGACCTGTCCGGGCGCGCCCAGCCTGCGCAGAGCGCCACATGACCTCGCGGGATGTTCAGCAGATCGCCGGGGCGCAGATCGGCGGCGGCGATGGGGGCGCAAACGGCTGGAAGTTGAGTCGTGTCGTGCACCGTGGGCAGCTTCAGACAGCGGGAGATGAAGCCCGAGCAATCGACTCCCGCTGCTTCGGCACTCACGCCAGCATTGTCGGCCACACGTTTGGCAGCAGAGGACACATCGCCCGCCGCATGACCTGCCGCCACGCCTTGATCAAAAGCTGCCAGATCATCGAAGCCACCCCATTTGTAGGGCACGCCCTGATTCATCTCTCCCGGCAGCCACCAGCCTGCGCGCTGTTTTTCATCGTTAAAACCGACGTCAGGTGTGTTCACCAGCACGCCTGCTTTGTCCGCCCCATGCAGGATGTTCCGGGCAAAAGGTCGCCACGAGTGCTTGGCGTAGCTGGCCGCGATGCTCAGCGACTCGCTCGGCGTGACCTGCGATGGCGCGGTGGGATCACCCGGCACCAGCACGGCTTCCACGCTTTTTCCCGAAGGCTTCGTGCTGGTGCAGGCGGCGAGGGCGAGTACGGACCCGAAGATGGCAAGGCGGCAGAGAGCTTGGCTGGACGGCATCATTTTGTACCTCCATTCTTTTGCCTTCCCTGCCCGGCACGCAACCACTTCCCTCCCACCATGCCACGACTGTATATCGCCCTTTTGCTGCTGCTCGCCAGCACCGCTCTGCCCGCCGAGACCCCACGCACCGCGCTCGTCATTGGCAATGCCAAGTATGAACCCGCCGCCGGCCCTTTGCGGAACACCGTCAATGATGCCCGCGCCGTGGCTGCAGCGCTAAAGGGACTCAGCTTCACCGTCGAGCTGAAGGAAAACGTGACCCGCGATCAGCTCCTGAAGGCCCTGCTCGCCTTCCGCGCCACGCTCACGGGCAAAGAGGTCGCGCTGTTCTACTTCGCCGGGCATGGGATCAGCGTCGCGGGCTCAAACTATCTGCTGCCCATCAAGTCCGGCTACCAGCCCGAAGGCGCGGACGATGTCACTCTGCGCCTCATGGCCGAGACGCGACTCTTCAACATCGAGCAAGCCGTCGCCGATCTGAAATCCGGCGGAGCCCAGTGCAATCTCATCATCCTCGATGCCTGCCGCACCACCGCTCTTGCCCGTACAGGCCGCACCCGCGATGCCGCAGGCACTCCCGGAGGTCTCGCCGAGATGAAACCGCCCGCCGGATCACTCATCGCCTTCGCCACCGATGCCGGACAAACCGCGCTGGATGGCGAAGGCGCGAATGGCCTCTACACCGAGGAACTCCTCCACCATCTGCGCACCCCCGGACTCACCATCGAGCAAGTTTTCAAACGCACCCGCGCTGCCGTGCTCGACCGCTCCAGCGGCCAGCAGATCCCCGCCGAATACTCCCGCCTCGTCGGCGATGACATCTACCTCGCCGGCACCGATTCCCCACCAGTGAATGCGCCAGCGCCCATGACAGCTCCGGTCAAAGCCGAGCCCGTCCCCGTGCCGACGCTGGCCGAGATCAAACGACTCGCCACCGCCAACCAAGCCGCCGAAGCCATCGCCGCTTTGCGTGCGCGTGCCGCATCAGA
>JBIKIA010000139.1:0-9951 GCA_044361885.1 Prosthecobacter sp.
GGCATGGGCCGATGCAAAGACAGGTCACCAGAAGAAGGAAATTCAGGAAGCGACTCGGGCCTTCATTCATAGGGGTGCTTTAAGATTGGCCTCGCTTCAGCTTCCCACTGGCTGTCAGTGGCAGTTCGGTCACAGCATTGAACATGAGCGGGATCTTGTAGCCTGCCAAATGAGCGCGCAGGTGATTGCGCAACTCCATCGCCGTCGGTGCACCTTCGGCGCTGGCGATGTAGCGGGCCACGGGCACCTCGCCGTAGAGCGGATGCAGCCGGGCTTCGACAATGGAACGCTGCACTTTCGGGTGGGCATCCAGAATGGCCTCGACCTCCTCTGGGAAGACCTTCATGCCGCCGACATTGATCAGCGTCTTTTTGCGTCCGCAGATGAAGACTCGCCCGGCTGAATCGCGCCTGCCCAGATCGCCTGTGGCAAACCAGCCTGCGTCATCGACGACTTGCGCACGCGGCAGCCATGGATCGAGATAGGCGTCAAACATGCCCGGGCCGCGCAGACAGATTTCGCCGGGCTCTCCGGCGGGAGGCCCACGGCCCGCATCATCCTTCAGCAGGCATTCATAAGCCGGCAAAGGCAGGCCGATGGCTTCCGGAGCTTCCACAGCACCTGCGAGATTCAGAACGGGCAGACCTAGCTCGATGATGCCGAGCCCCTGCACGAGATTGATGCCGAAGCGCGCGCGGAATTTCTCTGCCGTGGCGGCATCCAGCGCGGCGGCAGTCGCCACAGCAAGACGCAGCGTGGTCCACTGGCCCACATCGGGGGCTTCCACGAGTTGGCGGTAATGCACGGGGCTGCCATACATGACGGTGGCTTTTTGTTCGGCGCCGGCACGCAGCAGATCTTCCCCGAGGTGCGTCTCCTCAATGATCGTTGTGGCTCCGTGGTAGAGATACAGAACGATGGAAACGGCAAAGTGATGCGCCATTGGCAGCACCCAGAGGATGCGATCCCCCGGGCCGATGCGCAGGCCCTCATTCGCCGCAGTGATGCGCTGCAAAAGAGATTCGTGGGAGAGCAGCACGCCTTTGGATTTCCCCGTGGTGCCTGAGCTGAAGCGGATGAAGGCGGGGTTCAGCGCCTCAAAAGCATCTCGCGGGAAGCCAGTCTCTGTCGTGGGTGGCACTCGGGCGATCACCACTGGCTGTGCATTCACCTCCAAAGTGCCAACACGAGTGACATTCGCGGGCAGCCAAGCCGCAGCGGATTCGATCACGAGCACCACGTCCAGCGCTGTGCGTGTCAGCAGCTCACGCTTTTCCTCCTCAGCCAGCTCATCGGGGATCGGCACGAAGCAGGCTCCCGCTGCGAGAGTCGCAAGCGCGAGCGGCACATAGTCGAGACAGCTCGGGAAATGCACCCCGATGCGCAGCCGATCCACTCGTCCTGGCTCGGCGAAGAGATGCGGTCGGATCACTGCCGCGATGGCATCGCAGCTCTCGAACAACTCACGATAAGACAACGAACGATCTTTTTGCACCAGCGCAGTGGCCTCAGACAGCGCGCGTTCACGGATGGCCTCGACAATGCTGAACATAGACACAGATCAGAAGCCCCAGGAAAGACCGATGGTGACACCAAGCGAATTCACACCAGGATTGGGATCCGTGGCACCGCCATTCGACAGATGCTGAAACATCGTGCCCACGCGGATCTGTGTCGTTTCATTGATCGCATGGGCGATGCCGGCGTTAGCGAACCAGTTCAGCGTGAAGTCCTGCCCCTGCCCACCGACGACTCCTTGCGAATCAAGCCATCCCGCACCTCCGCCAATGCCTGCATAAACAGACCAGGTGCCCGCTGCATTCCACCATTCGATGGAAGGCGCGCCCATGAGGCCGAAGTAATGATTCTCTGGGCCCGTCTCCACCCACTGACCGAGGAGCGTGAGGCGATTGCGCACGATGACTTTCGAGCCATTGGCAAAGTCCAGCCCCAGCACTTCTGGCGAGCGCCAGGTCAGCATCACCGGCACCATGCCGTAATCGAGTGGCGTATCACCGCCCACCTTCCACAGGTAGCCCACTTCAAAATCCACATAATGCTGATCCCAAGGTTTCACCGTGGCGGGCAGCACATCAGCAGGGGCATCTTTGGCGGAAACGACAGCCGCGAGGGCAAGCACGCAGGCGCAGAGAGTGTGTGATAAGAGTTTCATGCCCCGCATGAAGCCACGCTGCCCATGCTCTTGCAACCTCTGAGCCAAGCTTTCCCATCAAGTTCCCCGCCCGCGATACTCCCCTGGAGCCACGCCGACCCAGCGTTTGAAGACGCGGGAAAAGATCGCGCCATTCGCGTAGCCCACGCTCGCGGCCACGACTTCGAGTTTGTCATCGCTCGCTTCGAGGAGTTGGCGGGCTTTTTCCATGCGGAGGCAGGTGAGGTGCTGCATCGGGCTGCGGCCCAGTTCTTTTAAACACAGCCGCCGCAGATGCTCGGGGCTGCAATGGCAGCGATGCGCCAGCTCGGCGAGCGTCCAGTCACGCATCAGATCCTGCTCCACATCGGCCCAGAGCTTCGCCACTCGAGGCTCCTGACTCCGCCATGGCTGCGCGATGCGGCGGATGGTGGCATGGAGCAGCTCCAGCCAATGATGCAGCAGCCGCTGCTCGCGCTCGCCCTCCCACTCGGCACGCAGACCTGTGATCAGCCGCACGATCTCCTCCGCCTGTGCCGTCGGCATCACCGGCGATGCCGCCCCGACGACAGGCGTGACAAAGGTCGGCTCCTCGTAGCGAATCCAGGCGAAGCACCAGCGCTCCTTGCCCGTGGCATAAAAAGCATTCAGCACCCTTGGCGGAGCCAGACAGACCATGCCCGGCTTCACCCGCAGCCACTTCCCATCCAGCAGGATCTCGCCCGAGCCGCTCACGCAGGCCAAAACAAAGCTGCCCTCCGGCTTCATGCGCACCCGCCGGTAAGGCGGTAACGCCTCATCCATCCCCATCCTCGCGATGCGGTGCTTCCCCATCTCCGCACAAGCCCCCGCCTCCACCACCCAGCGTCGTGTCTTCGGGCCGTCGAGGGTGGTTTCTTGGAGGTCAGCATTCAAAATCATCGCCTCTCATTTAACCTGCCGATACCGCATCTGTCACGCTCAGGTGCATTTCAGGCATGACACCGTGCATGGCGGCCTGCTAGCCTGCGTGCTTCATCTCGTATTCTCCCGACCATGCGCCGACCACTCTCACTTCTGGCCCTCTGCTCTCTACTCTCCCCTCTCTGCCACGCCGAGCCCGTGTCTCTCTTCGACGGCAAAACGCTCGATGGCTGGGACTTTGATCCCGCCATGTGGCGTGTGGAGGACGGCGTCATCACGGGCGGCTCCACGACGGAGAAGATCAAGAAGAACGACTTCATCAGCACGAAGAAGTCGTATCAAAACTTCGAGCTGAAGCTCAAAATCAAAGTCAGCGGCGATCCGAAGACCGGCATGCTGAATAGCGGCATCCAGATCCGCAGCGTGCGTGAAGGCAGCGCCATGAGCGGCTATCAGGTGGACTGCGGCGCAGGTTGGTTTGGCAAAATCTACGACGAGCACCGCCGCAACAAGGTCATCTGGGCACCCACGCCCGAACAGCAGGCCGCGCTCGACAAGGCCATCGACGTCTTCGGCTGGAACGAATATCGCATCCGCGCCGAAGGCCCGCGCATCCAGACCTGGATCAATGGCGTCCACTGCATGGACTACACCGAGACCGATCCGAACATCGCCCTCGACGGCCACATCGCCCCGCAGGTGCACAGCGGCGGCGTTTGCCTCGTGCAGGTCAAAGAGGTCACGATAGAAGAACTCCCCGCCACACCCGGCGCTCCGACTTGGCAAACCGTCAAAAAGATCAATCACGTCAATCCAGTCAAACCCGCTGCTAAGCGCGACATCAGCTACAACGATGTCCAAGGCACCTCCAAAACCGCCGCCGAACAGCAAAAGCTCTTCCACCTGCCCGAAGGCTATGAAATCGAACTCGTCGTGCAGGAGAGCGAAGGGCTCGGCAAATTCGTCAGTGTTTACTTCGATCAACGAGGGCGAATGTGGACGCAGACCGCGCTGGAATATCCCGTCGATGCCAATGAAAACCCCGCCGCCGCCGAGGCGGTGTATGCTGGCAAGGGTAAGGACAAGGTGCTCGTCTATCCGCGGGAGTCTTTGAATGCGAAGCTTCCCGTGGGTGGACTCACCAACCCCACCGTCTTCGCCGACGGCCTCGCCATCCCGACCGGCATGTTGCCTTGGGGCAATGGCGATACCTGCTACGTCCAGCACGGCCACGATTTGAAGCTCTACAAAGACACGAATGGCGATGGCAAAGCGGACACCTTTGACGTCATCCTCACCGGCTTCGGCGTGCAGGACTCGCATCTCTTTCCGCATCAGTTCACGCGTGCACCCGGCGGCTGGATTTGGATGGCGCAGGGCCTGTTCAACAACAGCAAGGTCCACAAACCCGGCAGCGATGTCGTCGTCGATTACCCCAAGTGCGGCATGGCCCGCTTCCGGCCCGATGGCAGCGAGTTTGAAATGACCAGCATCGGCCCGAACAACATCTGGGGCCTCGTCATGACCGGCGAAGGCGAGACCTTCATTCAGGAAGCCAACGACTACGGCTACCCGGTGATGCCCTTCCACGAATACGCCTACTACCCCGGCGGCATGGAGGCATTGAAGAAGAGCTACCAGCCCGACTTCCCGCCGCAAGCCGAGTTCCGCATGGGCGGCACCGGCTTGAGCGGTCTGGCGCTGATCGAAAGCGGCTCGCTCAAAGACAAACAGGCCGCGCACACCATGGCCGTTGCCAATCCCATCACGTCCAAGATTCAAACCATCGCCATGCACCGCGACGGCGCGTATTGGAAGCTCGCCCAGCTCCCCGACCTCATCACCTGCGACGATCCCTTCTTCCGTCCCGTCGCCCTCACCAATGGCCCCGACGGCTGCATCTACATCGTCGATTGGTACAACAAGATCATCTCCCACAACGAAGTGCCAAGAGCGCATCCCGACCGCGACAAGACGCGGGGACGTATTTGGCGGGTGAAGCCCAAAGCCGCGAAGACTGAAGTGGCTGATTTCACGAAGATGAGCACCGAGGAGCTTGTCGCATCACTTGGCAAAGAACCCGTCGGCAAAGCGCATCTAGTCTCGCAGGTGCTGCTCGACCGCAAACAGCTCCCTGCGACTCATTTTGCCGCGCAAGAGTATCTCGCCAGCAGTCAATTTGGTCAGATCAGTCAGATCGGTCGGAATCTGTCCGATCAAAACGTCGCAGCCCTTCTCGCCTTCGCCAAACCCAGCCTCCCCAACGGCCCCACCATCGCCTCCTCCCGCGGCCCGAAGCAAATCCCCGTGCGCGAGGCCTATGACCGCGAGTTCGAGCGCTTCCTCGTCCGCATGTTCCTGGAGCGGCATCCCGACATCGTCGCGAAGTTCCTCGACTCCGAAGCCGCCGCG
Organism: Prosthecobacter sp.; assembly: GCA_044361885.1. Taxonomy (GTDB): domain Bacteria; phylum Verrucomicrobiota; class Verrucomicrobiia; order Verrucomicrobiales; family Verrucomicrobiaceae; genus Prosthecobacter. The sequence goes on from JBIKIA010000139.1 coordinate 5,468, forward strand.
AAGCTGCCCGTCGAGGCCCGCGTGCTCGCCTCGCTCGCGTTGGAGCCGAAGGCCAGCGCTTCCCGCGTCGCCAAACTGCTCCCACAGCTAGACCGCGCTCCGAATGACGAAGAACTCCTCCGCCTCGCCCAGTTCCCCGCCGAAGCCGGTGTCGGCAAGGCTCTCCAAGCACTTCTCACCAATGAAAAATCCCGCGCCAGTGTCGCCGAGAAGCTCCTCGCCCAGCGCACGAAGCTGGATTCGAAGCAGATCGCGCCGCTGTTGACGCAAACGGCTAAAAGCATGCTCGGCAGCTCCCCTGATGTCGCCTTGCAACTCATCAGCGGCTTCCAGCTCACGAGTCTGGAGAGCGATCTCGTCGCCTTGGCAAAGAGTGATGGCTTCCAGCCATCAAAGAAGACGGCTGGAAGCCGTCACTCCTTGTTAAACACCCTCCGCGACCTCCGCAGCGCCGAAGCCGACCTCTTCGCTTCCCTCGCCCAATCTGATCCTGATCCCCTCACGCGCGATGCCGCGCTCGAAGCCCTCGCCGCCTCGCGCGCGCCGGAAGCAGCCACGAAGCTCCTCGCGCTCTATCCCACGCTTCAGCCGCCGCAGCGCCGCAGCGCCCTAAACGCCCTCTCCAGCACCAAAGCCGGTGCCAAGACCATCGTCGCCGCCTTGCTCGACAAAACTTTGCCACAGACCGACCTCGACGGCCCCACCGTTGAGCGACTCGCCACCGTGCTCGGTGATGATCCCGCCATCACCAAACTCCAGCAGCAGCTCGGCGGCATCTTCCGCGAAGTCTTGCTGCTCGACGGCCAGGACACCGCATGGGTCGATTCCAAGATCACGCTCGACGGCCCCTTCACCGTCGAGACTTGGGTGCGACTCGCGCCGAACATCGGCAACGATGACGATATCCTCGGTGCCCCCGGCGGACCTGAGATGAACTTCTTCCAATCCAAGTTCCGCGTCTTCGGCGGCCCCGAGTTGCGCGATGTCTGCACCTCCACCAAGCCCATGACGCCCGACCTTTGGACCCATATCGCCATCACCCGCGATGCGAAAGGCATCATCCGCATCTACCAAAACGGCGAACTCGACGCCACCGCCACCAAACCCGCACCCGCCAAATGGGAAAACTGCCGCATCGGCTGGAGTGGCCCGAAAGGCGGCACTGAAGGTGTCATGACCGAGTTCCGCGTCTGGAAACGCGAGCGCACCGCGCCGGAGATCCGCGCCAACTTCGACCGCATCCTCGCATCGGCCGAAGGCATGACGCGCTACGATTCCAAATGGGGTAAGTTTGAAAAAGGTGCCCGCATCGCCAAAACCATCGACACCCCGCCGCTGCTCACCGAGGAGCAGGCCAAGGCCCTCGACACCAAATTCGCCAAATTCTCCGCCCTCGCCCCCAAAGGCAACGCCGCCAACGGCAAAATGCTGAGCGCCCTCTGCATGGCCTGTCATCAGATCGGCAACGCTGGCGGCCAGATCGGCCCGAATCTCAGCGGCGCAGGCGCTATGGGGCTGGAAGCCGTCCTTCGCAACATTCTCACGCCAAATGCCGCGATGGAGCCCGGCTACCGCATCTATCGCGTGGAGATGAAAAACGGCGATCTCATCGACGCCTTCTTTGTTAGCGAGGACAAAGACGCCACTGTCATCCGCCAGCCCGGAGCCCCAGATCGCCGACTGAACAAGTCCGACATCCGCTCCACCAAGTTCATCCGCCGCTCCCTCATGCCCGAAGGCCTGCTCGATGCACTACCAGAGCAAAGCGTGGCCGATTTGCTCGCGTATCTGATGACGCTGAAGGGCTAAACGTAGAATAGGCTTTCTAGCCTGTGATTTATCGTTCCCAGAAGGCAGGCTAGAAAGCCTACCCTACGTTTGACATGCGATGGCTTACGTCGATAAGCCTCTCCCTTCTCATGTCTCCTGCCGAACCCGCCCCGAAACCCACCGCACCTGCAGATCTGGAAATCAAAGATGCCCAGCTCATCTTCAACCATGTGTGGAAGCAGCTCGAAGCGGACCTCGGTCGCGAAAACCTGAGGTTTCCAAAGGAGTTGATCCTGCTCGGTGGTGCACCAGGAGCGGGGAAGGGGACGAATACCGACTTCATCCGCGAAATGCGCGGCATCACGGCAGAGCCGATCGTGGTCAGTGCGCTGCTCGATAGCCCGGAGGCGCAGAAGTTAAAGTCTCAAGGCGGCATGGTGGGAGATCGCGAGGTCGTGGGCATCCTGATGCGCAAGCTGCTGGAGCCTGAGCAGCAGAACGGAGCCATCCTCGACGGCTTCCCGCGCACGAAGGTGCAGGTGGAGTGCCTCAAGATGCTCTTCGACAAGATGGTGCGCCTGCGCCGCGACTTCCTCGACACACCGGACGCGGCGCACTTCAAGCAGCCCATCTTCCACATCATGGTGCTCTTTGTCGATGAGTCGGAAAGCATCGCGCGGCAGATGAAGCGCGGCCAGGAAGTGCTCGCGCACAATGCTGAGGTGCGTAGTTCCGGGCTTGGCGAGCTGTGGGAAGAGCGCGCCACTGACTTCGATGCCGCGCTGGCGCGCAATCGCTACAGGGTCTTCAAAGAGAAGACCTATGATGCGCTCGTCTCCCTGAAAGAGATCTTCCACTACCACTTCATCAATGCGCAGATGCCGCTGGAGCTGGTGCAGGAGAACATCGTCAAAGAGTTGGAGTATCAAAGCTCCCTGGAGCTCGACCCGCGCACCTTCGATCTCCTGCGCAAGCTCCCGCTCGCCAGTGAGATCATCCGCCACGCTCGGCAGGATCTCGTGCGCCGTCTGGATGCCTACAAGGTCGAGAAGACCGAACTGATGGATGCCGTCGTCGAGTTCATCGAATCCAAGATGATGCCGATCATCGTGCGCCACGCCATTTCAGGCCGTGCCGACATCAACTCGGAGAATAAGCTCTTCCACGATCCCGAAGCACTGGCCATCCTCATCGACATCTTCTCCGAGCGCGGCTTTCACGCGACGGCGGATCTCCACCTCATCGAGATCCCCGAGCGCTTCGATCTGCAAACCGGCGAGATTCAGTGCCGGAAGAAAAAGGTTTTCCGCTTCAGTATCCGCTTCAAAGGCTCAGAGATCCGGCGCGGGTAAGTGGTCATGCCGTCCTCCCGTCTCGACTTCCAGTTCCAAGCCCGCACCAGCGGCTCACGGGCGCGTGCGGCGACGTTTCGGACGCTGCACGGGGTGATCCAGACACCGCTCTTCATGCCAGTGGGTACCCAGGCGACGGTAAAGGCGCAGCTCCCTGAGACGCTGCATGAGTCAGGCTCACAGATCCTGCTGGCGAACACTTATCATCTGCTGCTACGCCCCGGACCTGAGGTGTTTCGGAAGCTGGGCGGCATCCATCGTTTCATGCAGTGGCCGGGATCGGTGCTGACGGACTCGGGTGGGTATCAGATCTTTTCTTTGCCGCACTCACGCTCGATGACGGAAGCTGGTGCGGTGTTTCAAAGTTATGTCGATGGTCAGCGCATCCTGCTGAGCCCTGAGCTGAGCATCCAGACGCAGATGGCCATCGGCAGTGACATCATGATGGTGCTGGATCAATGCATCCCGAGCACGGCTGACGAGAAGGCGGCGCGTGCGGCGCTCCAGGTGACTCAGCGCTGGGCGGTGCGCAGCCTCGCAGCGCGGGAGGACTCTCCGCAGTCGATGTTCGCTATCGTGCAGGGCGCGCTGTATCCGCATTTGAGAAAAGAAAGCGCAGCTGGGTTGGTGGCGTTGCCGTTTGACGGATTCGCCATCGGTGGGCTGGCAGTGGGTGAGGAGAAACATCAGCGTGAAGATGTTTGCGAGCTGACCGCCGCGCTGCTGCCGGAGGATCGCCCGCGCTATCTGATGGGCGTGGGCACACCGGTGGATGTGCTGGAGGCGGTGCATCGCGGGGTGGACATGTTTGACTGCATCATTCCCACGCAGGTGGCGAAGCGCGGCTCGTGCTTCACCTCACGCGGCATCGTGGAGCTGAGACGTAGCGTGTATAAATTCAGCGAGGACAAACTGGACCCGAACTGTTCGTGTCCGGTCTGCGCGAAGTATTCGCGGGCCTATCTGCATCATCTCACGAAGACGCAGGAGCCGCTGGGCTGGCAGCTCATGGGCCAGCACAACATCCACTTTTATCACCAGATGATGCGTGAGATCCGCCAGAGCATTTTGGAGGATCGCTTCCTGATGCTTTATCATGAGAAGCGGCAGATCCTGCAGGCGGATGACATGGATCATCCCATCACCCATCCGCGTCCTTCGCCACCAGCCGTGGCGCGTGTGGGAGACTACGAGCTTCATCTCAGCGAAGGCGATCCCGCTAGCATCAGACATGTGGTCACCGGGCAGTCTGTGCCCACTTCAGCGTCACTGGAGTCCGTGAATCTGCCGCGCCGGCTCCGTCTCCCAGAAGGCGCCGAGCCTGAGTGTGCCGCGCCTCTCATCGTCTGGGATATCAGCCTC
>JBIKIA010000589.1:0-3348 GCA_044361885.1 Prosthecobacter sp.
GTGATTGGTGATGTAGTGCAGCACGCAGGCGTTGGCTCCAGTGGCGATGATGGGTGTGTAGGCAAAGCCGCGCGCGCGCTGGCGGATGAACTCATGGGCTAGCTCGGCCTCGATCTCAAACTCATGTACGCCGGGCTTCACAAACTTCAGCAGGCGGTGGAAACCCGCCTCGGTGATGCGGATGGCCTCGCTCAGCGCGCCGAGTTCCTGCGGCTGCTTGATGCAGCGAAGGCCGTGCATCAGAGGGGCGAGACGCTGGTAGTCATGCAGCGGATACTCGCGCAGGCAGCGGTGGGTGAAGCGCGTCTCGCGTGTCTCCGTGGGGATGGTGGCGCGCGGGTGCTCGTTGGAGTTTAGGAAGACGTGATCACACTGGCACATGAGCAGGCGGAACTGCGTCTCGAAGTCCGTGAGCCAATGCACACGCTCGATGCCCGAGCGCTCTTTGGCCTGCTCCTTCGTCAGCTTCTCGCCTTCCCAGACGGCGATGAGCTCGCTCGTCTCACGCACAAAGAGCATCTCGCGCTGCTTCGGGTCCTGCGTATCGGGGAAGAGCAGGAGGATCGTCTCCTCCTGATCAATGCCGCTCAGGTAGAATAGGTCGCTGTTTTGCACGAAGCCCATCGAGCCATCGGCATTCGTGGGCAGCACGTCATTGGCGTGGAGGATGACGACAGAGCGCGGCGGTAGCTGGCGGTAAAGACGCTCGCGGTTGGAAATATACAGGTCGGCAGGCAGGGGTTGATAACGCATCGCGCTGCATTGGAGCGTGAACCCGTCCTGCCGACAATCTTGTTTTTCAAATCACACGAAGTCTGTGATCGAGCCAAAGTTTGCATCAAAGAGACGGCGGTAGGTGCGGAAGGCAAAAGCGTCTGTCATGCTCGCCACCCAGTCACAGACGAGCCGGGCGCGGGAGGCAGCATCGGGAACTTTGGAGATCTCTGCTTCCACTGTGGCAGGCAGGAGGTGCAGCTTCGAGCCATCCTGCTCGATGTATCGGTCCCGCAGCACGCTGAACATCTTCGTTAAAATGACATCCGCCTTGTAGTCGAGTTGCTGGAGCTGCGGGCTGCGAAAGACGATGTCGAGGGAGATCCTTTTGTTTAGCTTTGACTGCGCCTTCATCTCCGGGGCGATCTCTAGGCGATACTGATGCCTCTTCGACATAGCGCTGAGGAAGTTGCTCTCGGGCACCAGCTTCGTTGCGCGGATGTAGTCACCGATGTTCCGGTTCAGGCGTGCCTCCACGCGCTTCTCACGGATGGCTTTGCAAAGGAAGGTCACATGATCCGTCTGGGCTGCGTCCAGCGTCCGGGCCTCCGCCCAATGCTCCAGCGAGGTGACGGTAATGAATCCCGCGTGGATGCCATCGGCGATGTCATTGAGCGAGTAGGCCGTGTCATCGGCCCAGTCCATGATCTGACATTCGATGCTCTTGAAGCCGTTGCGCACATCGCCCGGCGTCAGCTCCACAGGGAAAGCCTGGCCGCCGAGGGTGAAGTCCAGCCACACCTCCTGATCATTGTAGAGGTAATGGTTCGGCGCACCACCGGCTTCGACGTGCAGGGTCTTGTATTTGAGGATGGCATCCAGCAGCGCGCGGGTGGGGTTCATGCCATCGCGGCCTTCATTGAAAAGGGTCTGCGTGAGCAGGCGCAGAGTCTGGGCATTGCCCTCAAAGCCGCCGTAGGGCTGCATGAGCCGGTGCAGTGTGCGCTCGCCCGTGTGGCCGAAGGGCGGGTGCCCTAGATCGTGGGCCAGACAGGCGCATTCCACGAGATCAGCGTCGATGAAGCAGTCCTCCGCGAGCGCGCCACCCTGCTGCGCCAGCCAGCCGCAGATGCTGCGCCCGATCTGCGCCACTTCGATGCTGTGGGTCAGGCGCGTGCGGTAGAAATCATACTCCCCGGAAAGGAAGACCTGCGTCTTGTTTTGCAGCCGGCGAAACGCGCTGCTGTGGATGATGCGGTCGCGGTCGATCTGAAAGGCGCTGCGATACTCGCCCGGATGCGCAGGGCGCGGCTTCAGCGTTTCGGAGTCAAATACGGAGTAAAAGCGGTTGGCAGGCATCGGGTGCGGCGATGCTAGGCTGTGATCGGGTCATGGCAAGGCTCGTTGCGCTTGGGCAGGGCTTTGATCAGTCTGAGTGGCGGGCTCCAGCACGAGCCTGAATCCGGCGCTGTCGAGCCGACATGAGGGTGGGTCCGGGCCGCGGTAGCTCGACCAATGCCGTTCGGGATTGCCCGTGCGCCAGGAGGCACCGCGCAGAACTTTGAGTGTCCTGGCAGGCGGATCATACCAGTCTTCACACCATTCCCAAACATTGCCTGCTAGGTCGTAGATGCCGTGGGCATCAGGTCGGAAACGGGCGACCGGAGCTGTGGTGGAATAGCCGTCGTTGTAGCCGCTCAGCCATCGCGCTTCATAGCCTTCGCCGAACTCACTTTTGCCAAAGGTCTCGTCGCAGAGATTGCCATCGCCAGCACTCAGCGGGCGATTTCCCCAAGGATGACGTTCGGGCTGGGGAGGCTGATCTTTTGGAGCGATGCCTACCCTCTCCAGAGGCCTCACACCACCCAGCACGCTCCATTCCGCATCTGTTGGCAGGCGGTAACGCCGTCCTTCTCGTTGGCTCAGCCAGTCACAGAAGGCTTTAGCATCCAACCAGCTCACATTCACCGCTGGGTGCTGGGCCGTCTGGGCAAAGCCAGGCCCTGGCCAGCAATGGCCCGTTTCCCTCAGAAATAGCGCATAATCCTTCACCCGTGTCTCCGTCCGGCACACCCACACACTGAGCCCCGGCACTGGCACAAATTCCAAGCCGAGACTGTTAAGAAACGATTGATCGACCGGCTTCAACTCACTGCTGCATGAGGCAATAACCAGCAGGGCTACTCCACCGAGCAATAGCCTGGGGAAGGTGCGACACATGAGAAAAAAGAGTCCTTAGAGCGCGATGACCTGCCGCGTCTTCTGGCTTTCCAGAGCTGCGGCAAAGATCTCCTGCGTGGCCACCGCCTCTTCAGGCGTGGCACAGCCAAAGCGGCCATCCAGCTTGCCTTCGCGCTCCATGAGATACGCGGCCCACATCTGCTGCATCAGGTCGGGGAAACCGACCTCAAAGATGCCGCCGGTCACGGTCTTGAAGGGCATGGCAAAGCCGAGATCGGTTTGCTTCCAATACTGCTCCTTGCCCACCTCGAAGAGCCAGAGCGTCTTTGGTTCCTTCGTGGAGTAGCGCGCTCCGCCTTCAGTGCCGATTACTTCCAGGAACCAGGAATTCGTCTCCCCAGGAGCCAGCCGCTTCATCTCCAGTCGCATCGGCACTTCATGCCCGCCGATGTT
>JBIKIA010000647.1:0-2976 GCA_044361885.1 Prosthecobacter sp.
CGTTCAGCTCGCGCACATAATCATCCATGGATTTGAAATAGTCGTCATGAGCCGCGTGGAGGTCCGCCATCGTCTTGCTGTCGCGGTCCACGATCTTGCCGTTGAGGGGTTTGCCCCAGAGCGAGCCGTCGTCAAAGGTCATCCAGAACTCCTGCACGGTGATGCGCATCTTCGGATTGTGCTCCAGGCCGAGCTTCACGAAGTTTTCGATGCCGGCATCCGGTAGGAAGATGGGCGAGAGGGTGAGCACATCGGCTTTACCCTCTATCAGCACGGGTTTGATTTTCTGCCTCTCTCCCTGCACGTCCCAATGCTGGATGGTTCGCGATCCGCCGATGGAGGACAGTCCGACCTGCTGGTGGCCGGTGATGCCAGCATTCTTTGTGGCCTCAATGAGCAGTCCAGGCATCCAGACATGGAAACTGTGACCCGCAGTGAGGATTTGGAGTCCTTCGGGGGGCGTTTCCGCCCTCAGCATGGTGGAGAGGCAGAGGAAAGCGAGAAGGAGTGGGATAGGTGCGCGCATAGGAGAATGAACGGACCTCGAAGCCAAAGATTGCCAGCGAGAGACCTATCCCTTAGGCTCCGAGACCAACTTCCATTTGCCGAGCTATATAATTACCATAGATTAACTGATCTTAATGTTCCGGCCACTCCAACTCCTCAGCGCCAGCGCCTCGGCCATCTTGGTTTGGGCTGCTTCGTTCGTGCCGATGGCGGCTCATGCCGATCCGACGGCGGAACAGCAATACATGCTGGAACTGGTCAATCGCATGCGTCTGGCCCCGGCAGCGGAGTTGGAAAAGATGGTCAATATGTCGTCACCTGGGGTCTGGGATTCGCCCACGTCCGATCATCCCTCCGTGGCATTCGCATTGGCATTTTATGGAGTCAGTGCCAGCGCTCTGAATTCCCAGTGGAGCACGTTGACGACTGCCCCACCGCTGGCTTGGAATGACTCTCTGGCGGCAGCCTCTGACACCTATTCCAACCTCATGGTGTCGCTGGATCAGCAGGCTCATGGACTGGATGGCCAGAGCACAGGGCAGCGTCTGGTGAATGCGGGTTACTCCTCAAACTGGGGTGACGTAGCTCAGTCGCTCTTTGGAACGGCGGCAGATGGCAACCACGCACATGCAGCCCAGGCGATCGACTGGGGCCCGGATGACGGCAGCGGCACGGGCATCCAGCCGGGAGCCACGCACCGCGAGGCGCTGATGGACCCTCTTTTCAAGGAGATCGGCATCGGCTTTCAGACCGTGTCCATCCCGATCACGAATGCGGAGGTCACCGGGCCGCTCGTGATCACGGAGCACCTCGGCAATGTGCGCCGCTTCAATGGTGTCTCCATCGTGGCCGATGCCATCCTCACGGGCAGCATTTTTGATGATTCCGTGTTCGGCGATGCCTTCTACACACCGGGCGAGGGCATCAGCGGAGAACTGCTGTTTGTGTATGAAAACAGCACCGGAAACCTCGTCGCCTCAGGCCAAACCAACAGCGCTGGAGGATTCAACATCGCCCTCACCGGGCTGATCGACGGAGTGGAATATCGAGTCGAGGCCCCCGGCACCGGCCAGTCTGCTCAGACCTTCATGTTGAATGCCTGGCAGGAAAACTACGGCACCGTCGGCAATCCCGACTGGACCACTTTTTACGACAATGTGTACGCGTCCTTCATCGCCGTTCCCGAGCCTGGCAGTGCTGCACTTTTGCTTGGAGCCTGGCTCATCACGTTTCGTCGCCGTCGACGCATGACTTTGTGATACCTCTCCCTTCTCTGATCCTATGAAACCCATCGCCCTCCTGCTGCTATCCAGCCTTCTACTCTCCGCCGCCGAGCCTCTGGATGTCGCCAAAACCATCCGCACGATGATTGATGAGTATGAGAACTCCGTGCGCGCAAACACGATGAAGATCATCGAAGCCAAGACCGAGGAGGAGAAGAACAAGTACCGCGCCACCGTGCCGAGCGCGGAACCCTACGCCGAGAAGGTGCTCAAGATGGTGCAGCAACACACGGATGATCCGGGGACAGGCCCCGCCGTCTCCTGGCTGGTCACGCAGGCCTCAGCCTTCCCGCAGGGGCAGATCGCGCTGCAAATGCTTGGAACGACTCACGTGGCACAGGCGGGCATCGCAGAAGCCGTGAAGTCGCTTGAATTTTATCCCTTCGAAATGGCCGTCCCGCTCCTGAACGCCGTGCGTGAAAAGAACCCGAACAAGGATGAAAAAGCCGCAGCCACCTACGCGCTCGGGATGCAGCACTTCCGCCGCTTCGAGGTGTCAGCCGATGAAAAAGCCGCCGAGACGGAAAAGACGAAGGCCATGGACTACTTCCAGGAGATCAGTTCTAAATACGCCGACGCGACGATCAAAGGCTTCCCTCTGGCCGATCAGGCAGGACGCACGATGTTCGAGCTCGCGAACCTCTCCGTGGGCAGCGAGTGTCCAGAGATCGACGGCAAAGATGTCGATGGCAGCGCTTTCAAGCTCAGTGACTTCCGGGGCAAACAAGTGGTACTCATGTTCTGGGGAGGCTGGTGCCATGCCTGCCATGGAGTGCTCCCGATGGTGAATCAGATGGTTACCGATCTGAAGGACAAGCCCGTCGTCGTGCTCGGCATCAACACCGACGTGCCGGATGAGGCTCGCAAAGCCTATCAGACCTACCAGGTGAACTTCCGTAACTGGTCCGACGGCACCACCAGCGGACCGATCACCAGCATGTTTAACCTCCGCAGCTTCCCCACCCTCTATCTTCTGGATGCGAAAGGAAAGATCGTGCTCAAGAACACCACTCTGGAGGCCATCCGAGCCAAGGTTGGTTCATGAGCCATTCTCAGAATGCGTGCAGGAGCACATGCTATTCAAGCTACAGGATGAGGTTGGCAGGCACGCCACCTCGCACATTTGACATAGTGACTATCAAATTAAATACAATTTCCATAAATTATTATGGAACGTTTTTATTAT
>JBIKIA010000590.1:0-3332 GCA_044361885.1 Prosthecobacter sp.
AAGGTGAAAGCCGTCGTGCAAAAGCTCATTGAGGAACGACTCATGGCTGAATCCGATCTCGAATCCCAACTCAAGCAAGCCGCCGCTCGCTGGGATTGGGTGATGCGTCCTTCCGCTCCGTAAACATCCACCACACTTAATCATGATCCGCCTTCATTTTATCCTCGTCATTCTCGCCTGCTTAATCACTCAAGCCTCCGGTCAGAGCAGCTATCGCAAAGTCCTCTTCCTCGGCAACAGCATCACCAAGCATGGCCCGAAGGCGGACATCGACTGGTCGGGCAACTGGGGCATGGCGGCCAGCGCGGAGACGAAAGATTATGTTCATCTCGTCACGAAGGCGCTCACCGAGAAACAAGGTGCCGCGCCCGAGGTGCTGGTGAAAAACATCGCCGACTTTGAGCGTGCGTATGCGGGCTATGACACCGCGACGAAGCTCAAGGAGGCCGTCGATTTCCAAGCGGACCTCATCATCCTCGCCATCGGCGAAAACGTGCCGGGATTGAAGACGCCGGAAGACAAGGTGAAGCTCCAGGAGAGCGTCACAAAGCTGCTCACCATGCTCAAAGGCGACCAAAAGCCCACGATCCTCGTGCGCAGTTGCTTCTGGGCGAACGCGGCGAAGGACGAGGCAATTCACGGAGCCTGCACCGCCGTGAATGGCGTCTATGTGGACATCAGCGCCCTCAGCAAGGACGAGAAGAATTACGCTCGCTCCGAGCGGCCCTTCAAACACGCTGGCGTGGCGAATCATCCCGGCGATGCGGGCATGGCGGCCATCGCAGAGGCGTTGGTCAAGGCGCTGCCGAAGTAGCGACACTGCTTTGGCAGCAGTTTTGCCAAATTTAGCGTCCAAAGTCGGGGCGCTGGGGCCTTATACTGGTGAAATGAATCAGTTTCGACTCTCCCGTGCCCTTGTCTTGCTCACTGGCCTTGCCGCCGGCAATGCGTTTGCCGCTGATGACGCGCAGCGCGCGGCAATGACGTTCTTTGAGAAGGACGTGCGGCCGATCTTGGTGAAGCGCTGTTTTGAGTGCCACAGCAACACGAAGCAGAAGGGCGGCCTGCGCGTGGATCACATCGGCTATCTGAAAACGGGCGGAGACACCGGTCCGGCCTTGATTCCAGGGCAGCCGGGAAAATCACCGCTCATGGAGGCCATCCGCTACCAGGACGAGGACTTCCAGATGCCGCCGAAGAACAACGGCGGGAAGATGCCGGACGCGGAGATCGCGATCCTGGAGAAATGGATCAAGGTCGGTGCGCCATGGCCTGAGGACTCGGCGAAGAAGGTGGTGGTGACCGAGGGCGGTTTCACCGAGGAGCAGCGCAACTACTGGTTCTTCAAGCCGGTGGCGAAGGTCTCGCCGCCGAAGGTGGAGAGCAAGTGGGTGCGCAATGACATCGACCGTTTCGTCGCTGCGAAGCAGGCCGAGATGAAACTCGATCCCGCCGAGGAAGCGGATCGCCATGAGCTGGTGAGGCGCGCGTATTTTGATCTTCATGGGCTGCCGCCAACAAAGGAGCAGGTGGATGCCTTTGTGAATGACAAGAGCCCGCAGGCTTATGAAAAGCTGGTGGAGCTTTTGCTTGCCAGTCCGCGCTATGGCGAGCGCTGTGCGCAGCATTGGCTGGATCTCGCGCGCTATGCGGAGAGCGATGGCTACAATGCGGACGCGTATCGTCCGTCCGTGTGGCCCTATCGCGATTACGTCATCAAGTCGCTCAACGACGACAAGCCGTATGATCAGTTCGTGCGCGAGCAGCTCGCGGGCGACGAGATCGCCCCGAATGATCCGAACGTACTCATCGCCACCGCGTTCCTGCGGCATCCGGTATATGAGTGGAACCAGCGCGATGCTCGCGGCCAGTGGGACATCATCCTCACCGACATGACAGACACCACGGGCGAGTTGTTCCTCGGTCTGAGCATGGGCTGTGCGCACTGCCACAATCACAAGTTCGATCCCATCCTGCAAAAGGACTACTACCGACTGCGCGCCTTCCTGGCTCCGGTGCAGTGGCGTGATGACTTGAAGCTGGCCACGCCTGCGGAAAAGAAGGCGCATGATGTGCAGATGGCGAAATGGGAGGCCGCCACCGCCGAGATCCGTGCGAAGATGGATGCGCTGACCAAGCCGCTGCTCGAACCGAAAGTAGAGCGTGCTTTGACGCGCTTCACCGATGACTTGCAGGCGATGGTGCGCAAGCCAGCCACCGAGCGCGAGGCTTTGGAAAAGCAGCTCGCAGGTCTGGTCGAACGACAGATGCAGCAGGAGCGCAAGACCTTCGACCCGATAAAGAGCCTCAAGACGGACGAGGCGAAGGCGGAATACAAAGCGCTGGAGGAAGAGCTGAAGAAGTTTGATGAACTGAAACCGAAGCCGCTGCTGGATGCCTTTGTCGCCACGGATGCAGGCCCGAAAGCACCTGCGGTGGCGATCAAGACCCGCAAAGGCGAGCAGCAGATCGAGCCGGGGTTCCTTTCTCTCCTAGATCCAAAGGAGCCGAAGATCACACCGAAAGGCAACTCCACCGGTAGGCGCACGGCTCTGGCGAACTGGATCACGCGGCCCGACAATCAGCTCTCCACGCGCGTCATCGTGAACCGCGTCTGGCAGTATCATTTCGGTCGCGGTATCGTCGCGACTGCGAGCGATTTCGGCAAGCTAGGAGAACCGCCGACACATCCAGAGCTGCTCGATTTCCTCACCAGTCGATTCGTGGCCAATGGTTGGAAACTGAAGCCGCTGCATCGCGAGATCATGTTGTCAGCGACGTATCGCCAGACGGCGCGCCGCGAGCCATCCGAGGCCGCATTGAAGACTGATCCATCGAATCGCTATCTGTGGCGCTTCAATCCTCGACGTCTCGATGCCGAGCAGGTGCGCGATGCCTTGCTCGCCGCCAGCGGAGAACTCGATCCAAAGTCCGGTGGCCCTGCCGAGGATGGCAATGGCACGCGGCGCTCCGTCTTCACGATGAAGAAGCGCAACAACCAGAACGAGCTTCTGCGCGCGCTCGATGCGCCTGCCGGATTCTCCAGCACCGCCGAGCGTCAGAGCACCACGACGCCCACGCAGGCGCTGCAACTGCTCAACGGCGACTGGTTGCTCGCCCGCTCGCGCAAGCTGGCGGATCGTGTCGAAAACATCGACGACGCGTGGCTTGCGGTGCTCGGCAGACCGCCATCGAAGAGCGAGCGCGAAACGGCAGAAGGCTTTCTCAAGAAACGCGCTGGCACCGCCACACCACCAGCAGAGAAGAGCGCTGAAGCAACGGAGGAACTCGGCGGGTTCAAAGAGAACTCGCCACATGAGCGACTCATTGTT
>JBIKIA010000591.1:0-3328 GCA_044361885.1 Prosthecobacter sp.
CTTTCGCATAGCGATGCAAGTTCTCACCGAGCACGCGCGCCGCTTCCACATACTGCACACCGTTCAGCAAAATCAGCGCCTGAAGCGGCGAGTCGGTGCGTTCGCGTTTGGAAATGCAGACGGCACGACGCGGCGCATCAAAGGCCACCATCGCAGGCGGAGGACTCGTGCGGCGCCAGCTTGTGTAGAGACTGCGGCGATAGACAGCATCTCCGCCACCTGGACCGGCTGGCTTAAAGGCTTCCGTCATCTCATAAGGCAGCACCGGTGGGCCGCCGATCGTCAGCTTGAGCAAGCCTGCCGCAGCCAGGGCATTGTCACGGATCATCTCGGCTGGCAGCCGGAAGCGCGGACCACGGGCGAGCCACTGGTTCTCTGGATCATCCGTCATCGTCTTCGCATCGGCCACACTTTGCTGCCGATAGACCCGGCTCATGACAATCTCCTTCAGCAGCGCCTTCATGTCCCAGCCGCTCTGCATGAACCTCACGGAGAGGTAATCGATCAGTTCAGGATACAGCGGGCGCTCGCCCTGACTGCCAAAGTCCTCCGTCGTCTTCACCAGGCCGCGACCAAAAAGGCTGTTCCAAAGTCGGTTCACCGTCACACGCGCCGTCAGCGGATGATCAGGAGCCGTAAGCCAGCGCGCATAGCCGAGCCGGTTCTTTGGCGCATCTTTTGGGAAAGGAGAAAGCGACGCCGGTGTCCTCGGGCCGACCTCTTCCGTGCGCTTGTCATACTCGCCACGAGTCAGGAGATATGCCTTCTTCGGCGTCGGCAGTTCGCGCATCACCATGATTTCCTTCTGCGCGTCCTGCAGCGCATAGAACTCCGCGCGTGTCTTCTGAAGTTCCTCATTCACAGGTGCTGCACTCGACACATCGCGATCATAAACACGCAGGTCGTCGATCATCCCGCCTTTGAAGCCACGGTCACGGAAGCGCTCGCCCAGGCTGATGTTGTCACCACCGCCGCCCTGGATGGTCTTGGTAAGCGTATCGCAGATGATCTCCACCTCGGCGGGCCTGCCATTCACATAGAGATGCAATCCCGCCGCGCGGCTGCTGCCATCGCTCGTCACCACGACTTGTGTCCATTCATTCACCTTCAGCGGTTGCTTCGTGCGGACCGAGATCGCATTGCCCGGCCAGAAGTGGATCAGCGACCACTTTAGCTTCCCTTCCTCGATCAAAAGTTCGTAGCCACGGCTCGCCGCATCCGTCCAGGCTCGCGAGCGATGCATCACCACGGCGCGCTCCTTCACATCCGGCGTCTTCATCCAGAGCGAGATGCTGAAAGGCTCCTCGCGTTTAAAGTTCCCCAGCGGAGTATCCACCGCATCATCGCCGGTGAACAGCAGCGCCTTGCCGAGTTTGCCTTCCACGAGCTTGTTCTCGCCCTTTAGAGTCGCCGAAGTCTTGTCTTCGATCTTCACGGGCTTGCCATCCTTGTCCTTCGTCTCCGTTGGAATCACGGGTTTCGCCAAAGCATCGGCGAGCTTGTTCCCCTTCTGTTCATCAAAGGTGAAGTGTGCGATCTCTCCACTCGTGAAATCCGGTGCATCCAGTGGCTTCACGACCTTCTCCAGCGACTTCACCATCTTCTCCAAAGCCGCCAGCTTCTCCTTCGTCGGCGCATCCATCAGCATCATCGCCGGAGTCGGAGGCGATGGTGTGAAGAAGGCATATAGACCAGCTTCGTCGATGTTCTGGAGCATGGAAAACAGCCCGTAATAGTCCTTCTGCGAGATCGGATCATACTTGTGATCGTGGCAGCGGGAGCACTCGAAAGTCAGCCCGAGAAACGCAGTCGCCACCGTCTGCACGCGGTCCGCCACATACTCCACGCGATACTCCTCCTCCACGCTGCCGCCTTCGCTTTCCTGCTGGTGCAAGCGGTTAAAGGCGGTGGCCAGCACCTGCTCGTCCGTGGGATTTGGCAGCAGATCCCCCGCGAGCTGCCAGGTGATGAATTGATCATACGGCAGGTTGTCGTTGAAAGCCTTTACCACCCAGTCACGCCATGGCCACACTTCTCGTTCGCGGTCCACCTGGAAGCCGTAGCTGTCCGCGTAGCGCGCCACATCCAGCCAATCCACCGCCATGCGCTCGCCAAAGTGCGGGGAGGACAGCAGGCGAGTCACCAGCTTCTCCATCGCTGCATTTGGATTCAAAGCATGATCCGCCGTGAACATCGCCACCTCTACCGGCGAGGGGGGTAGGCCGGTGAGATCAAACGACACGCGCCGCACCAGCGTCTCCGCCGTAGCTTCGGGTTGCAGGTCGAGCCCACGCTCCTGCAAACCGGCACTCACGACCTTGTCGATGTCCTGCCCCTTCAGAGACTCCGGCTTCAGCGGGATGAAGGCCCAGTGCGCTTCATACTCCGCACCTTCCGCGATCCATTGCTTCAGCGTCGCCGCTTCGGCAGGCGTCAGTTTGCCCAGCTTCGACTTCGGCGGCGGCATCACCTCTTCGGGATCATCACTGAGGATGCGTTCGAGGACCAGACTCTTGTCCGGCTTGCCCGGCGTGATGTGTCCATCCTTGATCGCGGCATCGCGCACATCCAGGCGCAGGTCCGCCTTTTGATTCTTGCTGTCAGGCCCATGGCAGTGAAAGCACTTGTCAGAGAGAATGGGCCGGATGTCCCGGTTGAATTGCAGTTTGCCCGCAGCTGCAGCCATGCCTGCGCAGGTCAGGAAAAGCGGTAGCCAGAGGAGATGAGAGAGTCGAGGACGCATCGCTACAGATACGTCCGAGGCCCGTGCCGTATTCCGGCTGTTCTGTGTCTAATCGTGGCTCACGCCCAGCTTCGCGATCTCCTCGGCATCCAGTGCACGATCAAACACCGCGATCTCATCCAGCCTGCCTTCCCAGCTCGAATCATCGTCGCTGCGTGCGCCAAAGAAGGTCGAGGTGACCTTGCTGGCACTGGCCTGGCCTTCGATCTCCAGTTTGCCATTCAGATAGACGCGCACCTTCTCACCCTCGCGCACCAGCACCACATGCTGCCAGGTCCAGCGCGGGATCTCCGTGGTTCCGGTCAGTGGCTTCGCGGCTTGGAAAATCAACCTCCCCTCGCGGTTCACGCCCAGATGCTCGCCATAGGCGCTCACGCCGTGCTGGTGATCACGAGAGTAAAACCAGCCCGTGATGTCACGCGCTCCGGTGGGCATGCCATTCCAGAGCCAGAGAGAAACCGAGTGTGCATCGCCGATGCCAGACATCTCGGAGCAGAGCCTGCCGCTGACAAAGTGCGGCGCACGGTTCACCTCACCCGCGCAGAACTTCGCCGAATGCGGGCCATCGAGATAATAGGCCACGCC
>JBIKIA010000117.1:0-11061 GCA_044361885.1 Prosthecobacter sp.
GATTCGACACCATCACGAACGACACGGACTTTGAGTGTTGAGAGCTTTCGCAGTGCCGTCATGGAGTGCTCGGCTCGGCCTTCCTGGATGGCACCGATGACGGCATTGATCAGCACGACGATGAGAATCACGACAGCATCACTCGCATGAGACATCGCGAATGAGATCACTGCGGCGGCAAAGAGGATGTAGATGAGCGGGCTGGCGAACTGTGCGGCGAAGACTTTCCAAAGCGCTTTGTGTTTGGCCTCGGGCAGTTCGTTCGGCCCTTGTTCGCTGAGTCGTGCGGCTGCTTCAGGGCCGGGGAGGCCGGAGCGGGCATCGCTTTGCAGTCTGGTCAGCGTGGTTTCGATTTTCTCAGCGTACCAATTGAGAGGGGTGAACGCAGGCATTGTGGACGCTACGCCATCGAACCCGCCGCTGCCATGCAATGTTTATGCCGCTTTTGTCTCTGGCGGCACTCTGTCACTTGCCGACGGTGCGCTGATTGAGCACGCTCTTCACGAGGCGGATCATGTCAGCGGGTTCGTAGGGTTTTGGCAAAACGGCGGCAAAACCGTAGCTGGCGGGTTTGGCCATGACGGGGTCGTCGCTGTATCCTGAAGAGACGATGGCGAGAACTTCGGGGTCGATCTGGCGAAGTTTCTCCATCGCACGCACGCCGCCCATGCCGTTGGGGATGCTGAGATCGAGGATGACGAGGTCAAAGGGGCGGTTGTTTTGCCGGGCTTCCTGATAAGCGCGAACGGTCTCGCCGCCCTCGACGGTCTCGGTGACTTCGTAGTTCTGACTGGTGAGATTGCGGACGATGAGGGCGCGGACGAGGGGATCGTCTTCGAGGATTAAAATGCGTGTGCTGGAGGCCTGCGGGGCGGTCTCAAAGGCGCGGCTGAGTCCGAGGGCATCGACTTCTTCGCCATCGGCATCGACGGGGAGATAGAGGCTGACGCTGGTGCCACTCCCGGGTTCGCTGCGGACGGAAATAGAGCCGCCGTGGGCTTTGGCGATGCTTTCGCATACGGTGAGCCCGAGGCCTGTGGCGTTCTCGGCTTTGCGGGTGCTGAAGTAGGGCTCGAAGATATGGGCGAGATTCTCGGTGGAGATGCCTTCGCCACGGTCCTGGACTTCGATCAGAATGCCGGTGGGCGTGGTAGGATGATCGCTCGTGATCTCATGCGGATAGTTTTCCCCTGGATCATGGGGATGGCAGCGAACGGTGATGACGCCGCCGTCGGGTTGGGCCTGCTCGGAGTTGCGGATGAGATTTCCAAGCAGGCGGCGGATCTGGGCGGGGTCGATGGCCAGCGTGGGGAGATTCGGGACGATCTCCAGGCGATACTCGATGCGTGGGGCACGGCTGTGATGTTGGAAGAACTGCTCGATGAGTTCGCCGGGCTGGGTGGGCCGCTTGATGGGGGCTCCGCCGCGCGCAAAGGTGAGGAGTTGCTGCACGAGGCTCTGGGCCTGAAGAGTGGCCTGCTTGGCGGTGTGGATCTCGGGGAGCTGGATGACGGTGCGCAGGCGCATCTCGGCGAGTGAGAGATTGCCGAGCAGGACGGTTAGCAGGTTATTGAATTCATGCGCGAAGCCGCGTGCGAGCAGCCCGAGGGATTCGAGGCGGTCGAGGCGGCTGCGGCGTTCGGCTTCTTCACGCTTAGAGGTGATGTCCTGGAGAAGGAGCAGAAGGCCTTCGGCAAAAGGATAGCCGCGCAGCTCAATCCAGATTTGTTTTTCCTCTAAATAGAGTTCCCGGCTGACGGTCTCGCGGTGAAGCATGGCACGCCCGAGGGAACCGTAATGCTCCTCTCGCGTGGCTGCGGGCAAGAGATCCCAGAGATCGGCTCCGAGAAGCTTGTCCGCGCTGCGTCCAAAGAGCTGCTGTGCGCTGGCATTGGCATAAGTGATGCGCCAGCGACCATCAAGGGCGACGAGTGGATCGGAGATGCTCTCAACGACATCGACGAGAGGTGCCTGGGTGGAACTGCTGATGTCGGGCGCTGTGGAGGCTAGAGATGCATCAGCAGGGGCTGGCAGGGCACGGAATAGAATGACGACGCCCGTCAGTTGTCCGCTCTGGTCCCGCAACGGAGTGGAGCGGTCCTGGACGGCGACGCGCTGACCTTCGCGGGTGGTGAGCCAGACGGTACGTTCCTGCTGAGGCTGGGAGGGGGTGGTCAGCTCGACCATGGCAGGCTCACCGCTTGGAAGATAGATGCGGAAGACCTCGTGAAGGGAGCGCCCCACGCTCTCAGGCTGTGCCCATCCGGTGATGCGTGCGGCGGCGGGATTGCTGAACACGATGAGTCCGGCAAGATCGGCTACGATGACTCCATCGGCCAAGCTTTCGAAGGTTTCAAAGTAGCTCTGCTCACGGCGACGGCGCTCGATTTCGTCCTGCACACGGGCGGCAGCGACTTCGACAGTGAGGCGGAGTTCGTCGTGGCTGAAAGGTTTGAGCAAGTAACCCTGCGGATGGGTTTCGCGGGCGCGGTTCACGGTTTCCAGATCAGCGCAGGCGGTGACATAGACGATGGCCACGGGGCCGCGTTGCTGGAGGCGGAGGGCAGTCTCAATACCGTCAGTGGGTCCATCGAGATGGACGTCCATGAGGACGAGATCTGGGCGAAGGTCGTCGAAGAGGCGGAGGGCGTCGTCGCTGGTGGTGCAAGTGCCCACGACACGGTAACCGAGATCATTCAGAAACGCGGCCATGTCACAGCCGACGAGACCTTCATTCTCGACGATAAGTATGCGGATTCGGTCAAAACCGGTCATTTGGAGTTAGCAAAACCAAGCTAACTCTAAATATCAGAACTTGCTATAGGAAATCGCAAACGAATTTCAGTCCCGCCCAATTCGGGCCTAGAGAGCTGGAGTTGGCCGCGCATTTGCTCGGCAAAAACAGCGAGGATTTTCAGACCAAGGCCTGAACTGCCGCCTGGACGAACGCTTTCTGATAGGCCAATGCCATTGTCAGTAACGGTGAGTTCGCCGATCTCACCACTGTATCGCAGGGAGATTTGAATCTCGCCTGTCCGGCCATCAGGAAAAGCGTGCTCGAAGCAGTTGGAGAGGGTTTCGTTCAGCGTGAGGGCCAGAGGCATGAGCCACTCTTGTTGGATGGTGCCAGTTTCGAGATCGAGATGAACTTGGATACGCTCAGGCTTCACGCCGTAGCAATCACGCAGGCGCTGGAGCAGCACTTCGGCGAACTCACGGAAGTCGTCGTCAGTACCGAGGGCTACTTGGTAGAGGTGCTGATGAAGATCTGCGATGGAGCGGACGCGATTCTGGCTGGAGCGCAAGGCTCCGCGAGCGATGGGATCAATGATGCTGTTGGATTCCAGGTTTAGGAGACTGGAAATGATTTGGAGATGGTTCTTGATTCGGTGATGGGTCTCGGAGAGCAAAAGCTTCTCGCGGGCCAGATTCACGTTGGGCACGGGCTGGCCAAAACTCATGGGGAGTATCGGGAAGCTAGCTTGGGCTGAGAGACTCGGCTGATTTGACTGGACGGTCTTCGCTGTGGATTCTGATACTTCGTAAAGGGCGAAATCGTGCCCCTCATGGCCCATCGGCTGAATTTTCACCCTGACTGGATTTCGGTCACCAGTGTGGGAGAAGCAGACGAGCTCAGTGATTTTTCCCGGTTGACGTGCCCACTGACCAAGATCGGCATAAAAGCCGGTGGCATCGGAGGGGCGGAAGTGCTGGTGGAGCGGTTGGCCGAGCGCTTGTTCTTTAGCTAGGCAGAGGAGGTCAAGGCCACGCTCAGAGCAGGTCTTGATGCGGCCGTGGACATTGGTTTGGAAAAGAAGGGTGTCTGGGCTCTGCGAGCTGGTATTGGCGGGCATCTGGACACCTGATGCTGAGGCTGCGGCAAGTTCGACGAAAATCGGCGGCGGAGTGGTCTCGAAGAAATGAATGGTGCAGTGAGGCTCCCCATCTGCATCCATGACTTGGGCTAGGTGCAATCGGGCCGACTTGAGCTCGGTGTTATCCTTGATGATATTCACTTCGAGGCTGGCGCTACGCTGATTGCGAAGCTGGAGCTCTCGTGCAGCTTCGGCACGCGCGCTGCCGCTGTCTGCCGTCAACCAACGGTCCAACGGGTGACGGCGCAGCTCGTTCTTCGGATGGCCGAGAAGTTCTTCTGCGAGGTGATTTACCTCGAAAACAGACCCGGCTTTGTCCATGAGGACGATGGGCAGGGGCGCTTCTTGAAGGAGGACGCGGAACTTAGCCTCTGTGGCTCGGAGCTGCTCCTCATGGCGGCATTTTTCGGTGGCATCCTGGATGCTGACGAGCAGTCCTCCGCCTTGCAGGCCTGTGGGTTGAAATTCGAGATCTTTCAGCAGCCCGTCAGCAGTAGCGAGGGAAAAAGTGCGGGTGAGCTGTCGGCGCCAGACATCTTCGCGCCAAAGCGTGGCGATGTGATCACGATGAACCTCGCTAGGGCAGGCCGCAGCGAGCCATTGCTCGACGGTTTCGTCCTTTTGCAATGCGCGCCCGAGCAGGCGGGTGAGCGGTTGATTTTGAAACAGAGCTGCACCCAGTTCATCTAGCACAAGCAAGCCGAATGGCAGAGAATCAAGATAATGCCGCAGCCGCGATTCACGTTGGGAAAAGGTGCGTTCTGCTTCGTGAAGGGTCCGCAGTTCCTGACGTGCGCGGGCTAGGTCGTCCTGAAGCCGCCGCTGTTCCAAGCCACTCCCAAGACTCTCTGCGCTGGGTGGCTGAGTGATGGTGGCCAAGGCTGTGGCGATGGCTGGCAGATTTGAAGAGGGTAGAGGAATGCGTGGGGCGGCGGCTGGCTCAGAGGGGAGGGCCATGGCAGTGAAAAGCCTGATTTCTTGGCCTTCAGTCAATCTTGAAAACAACCAGCGGGGCGGAATTGTAGTCTGGCTGAGCTGTGCAGCACTGCCCCATGGAGCTGGGCTGTTGGACAAGGTCACCGACGGCGAGAGGATCATCGATCCAAGTTCATCCGGATTGGAAAGAGTCTCGAGAGCCGAGAGAACCTGCTGTTTGAAAAGACCAGACTGAGATGCTTTACCGAAGGCTTCCCAGAATTCTGTCTCCCCCTCTTTCAGACCTCGAGCAAGACAGATGTTCTTGGCCGCCATGTTGGCCTGCTGTACGACCCCCAGAACATCTATAGTGAGCATGGGAGCCGCCAGATCTTCTAGAATAAACTTAGGTGCAGCTTTTTCAGTGAGAACAGGGTGGTTTTCCGCTTCTTCCATTATGGGCGCGGACTCGTTCTGGCCGAAACGCTCGCAGATGATCATGAGGCCCCCCACGGATGCATCTGCCTGTCGGCGCCAGGGGCGCACCTCCCAGCGATAAACAATCCGTCGCCCATCCGGCCCGGCAAGAGCATCATGCTCACTCCGAATGATGTGACCTTGGAGAGCTCTTTCATACACCTGCCGCCAGCCGGGGTGAAGGTTGGGAAAAATCTCGAACTGGCTGCGCCCCAACAGTGGCGTCACACTTGAAAGACCAAATTCCTCAACCCAAGCGCGGTTGGCCAGCATGTAACGCAATTGCTGATCAAACATCGCCATGGCTACAGGCGCATTTTCCACCAGAACGCCGAGCACCTTCTCCATGTCCTCACCCCAGAGCCCTGGGGTGCTTTCCTCATGTAGCAACGGCGTTGTTCCTGATCCCGACGGTTGGCGCGGATGGATCACGTTTCGGAGGACAGACGATGACATGAGAGGCCCAGAAGATAAAAACTTGGTTTTTTTAAAAATATAAGCAGGACTTAGCTTATCAACAAGGAGAAAGCAGCTCAAAAATGACACTCAATTCAGCGCGGCGAACACTGCATTACTCTCGATGATATGGCTCTCCTCTTATAATGCTATAGGCACGATACAATTGCTCCGCTAATACGACTAGAGCGATCTCATGCTGGAGCGTGAACGATGAAAGTGTCCAGCACTCATTTGCCAACTCTCGAAACGCAGCGGAGTGACCATCGGCGCCGCCGATAATCAAACTCGCCTGCTTAGTTCCACATAACTCATGATCCTGAACCCATCGTGCCAGTTCAGTGCTTCGGCGAGCCCTTCCCCGCTCATCCAGAACGATCCGCAGGCTATTCATGCTGGCCCGCAGCAATTGATTTTCCACCTGCTCCCGCGGCCCTTCTTTCACTATTACATGTTCCACACGAACGGCTCGTTTGAGACGTCGTAGATAGTCATCTAGAGCCGCGCGAGCCCATGGCAGGGCGGGTTTGCCAACAGTAATGATTTTCCAATGCATGCCCTATTTTTGGACCTGAAAAGACCACAAAGCCATATGTGATAAATATAACTTTAATGGATAATAAAGCTGATCCAGCTACTTCCTGTAGTCATTGTTGTTGCAAAAACAAAAAAGTTCACTAAAATGGGACCGCGAAATTAAAAAATGATTCCCATGAACTCACCTCAAGCGCTCTTTCGTCTGCCATTGCTCGGTTTAACCGTCATGGCCGTTACCTCCTGCTCAATGCCTCCTCACGAAGCATGGAACCAGATCCAAAGTCGTGGATTGATTACCTATTATACGGGCAATTCATCTGGCGCTCCGCTAGGGGGGGCTTCTCGTCAAATGGTGGCTTCAAATAGTGCCACCTCTCCATCAACCAGCGCTCCGCAGCGGTCTTCCCAGCCCTCTGTCAATACTCCACCGCCGTCGCAGATTTCCGGTGACCTCCCTGTCGCAGGCATTGTGGCAGATCTTCCTGGCTACGTCCGCACTCCATACACGACTCCAGGACGCCTAGTTGATGTTCGTGGGATGAGCCCAGGATCAAAAGTTGTCTGCCCTTATACGCAGAAGCCATTCATCGTCCCCAACGGAGTGGGCAACAGCGCCCCACGCATCGCTGCCGCGCCAATTCCCCGCGTCCGAACCACGCCTCGTGTGGTGCAAAACCCCGAGCCAGAGCCTCGCAGCGAACCCAAGCCGACACCAAGTGTGAAGCCAAATACAAATGTGGCCGCCATGACTCAGCCCACACCAGCGCCTGAACCCAAGCTCGAACCTGCACCAGCACCCACCGCTTCGGCTCCAGCATCAGATCTGCCATACGGCAGTGCGATCCCAGGACGCGCTGGTTTCGTGAACAGCCCGTATGCTGCCAAGCACCAGCTTGTCGATGTCACTGGCCTGCCTACCGGCATGGAAGTTAAGTGCCCTTACACCGGCAAGCTCTTCCGCGTGCCGCCGCAATAGTCTGCATATCTGATTTTCAGCCCCGCTTCGATGATCTCGGAGCGGGGCTTTTTTGTATCCCAATGTCTGCGGCAGATTCCTCCCAAAATTTGTCTGCCAATTCGCTACTGAACTTGTGTAACCTCCAACAGCCAATCACCCTCCAGCTATGAATCGCGTCCTATTCAGTTTCTTCTTCGCTTTTGGCTTTGCTTCATTCATCCATGCCGCTGGCAAAGAAGTCGAAGGCGAGCGCAAAGCCGCTCAGACCGCCTGCCCCACGCCCGAAGAAGCTCGCGCCAAAATGACCGTGCCGGAGGGCTATGAGGTCCGCTGCTTCGCTCATGAGCCGATGGTGCAAAACCCCGTCGCCATGACATGGGATCATCGCGGCCGCTTGTGGGTCGTGGAAGCTTACGAATACCCGAATGGCTCCGATCATCCCGCACCCTTTGGCGGTGAGGCGCGGGATGACCAGTATCACCCGATACCGAAGTTGGGCGACAAGATCCCCCGCGACCGCGTCATTATCCTCGAAGACACCGACAACAACGGTGAGGCCGATAAGCGCACCGTCTTCGTCGAGGGTCTCAATCTCGCCAGCGCCATCATCTGTGGCGACAACGGCATCTACATCGGCCAGCAGCCGCACCTCCTCCACTTTCGCGATGACGACGGCGACGACAAACCGGATACGTGGCGCGTCGTTTTGACCGGCTTTGGTCGCGAAGACACGCACGAACTCGTGAACAGCTTCACCTGGGGCCCCGACGGCTGGCTTTACATGACCCACGGCGTCTTCACCAACAGCAAGGTCCGCCGCCCCGGCCAGCCCGAGAGCGAGGGGTTCAAATTCGACGCCGGCATTGGCCGCACTCGCCCGACGAGCCGCGAAAAAGAGGCACAATGGGAATTCGAAGTCTTCGCCGACGGCACCAGCAATCCCTGGGGCTGCGACTACGACGCCGCGGGCAACTTCTTCGTCAGCGCCTGCGTCATCGACCACTTCTTCCACATGGCCCCCGGCGGCATCTACGTGCGTCAGGGCGGAGCGCCGGAGAATCCGTATGCCTACGAGCTGCTGCCCAGCATCGTGAAACATAAACACTTCCGTGCCGCGTATGCCGGCGTGCAGATTTATCAGGGAGGCCGCTATCCCGCCGACACCCACGGCCACGCCTTCATCGGCAACATCCACGACAACGCCATCCACGAGGAAGTGCTCACGCCCGTCGGCGCCACCTTCAAATGCGAGCCACGCCGCGACTTCCTCCGCGCCAACGACGGCTGGTTCCGCCCCGTCAGCACCCAGACCGGCCCCGACGGCTTCCTCTGGGTCATGGACTGGTGCGACAAATATCCCTGCTACCAAAACGCCAAGGCCAACCCCGAAGGCGTGGACCGCGAGCGGGGGCGCATCTGGCGCGTCGTAGTCAAAGGCGACAAATCAACCAACACTCGAGATCGCAACAACCTCGATCTCACAAAGCTCTCCACCGACGATCTGGTGGATACGCTGGAACATTCGAACAACTGGATGCGCCGCATGGCCAGAAGAGTGCTCTTTGATAAGAGCGATCAGGACGACGCTGTTGCGTCCGTGGCCACGCTGGCGAATTCCATCGCAAACAATGCATCGAGTCGTCTTGAGGCTCTTTGGACGTTGCTGCAAATCGATCAAGGCGCGCGCAGTTCATCCGCGTTGGAGGGCGCATCGAAGGCGAAGTTTCCCTCACTGCGTGCGTGGTCCGCACGGCATGTCGGCGACACGGTCTCAGGCACTGCTTTCCGTGAAGGCATGAACATTGGCGTTCCTGCTTATCTTCAGAAGCTGGCGGTAGATGCCGATCCAAGTGTGCGTCTGGCAGTTGCCATCGCCCTGCGGCAATGCAGTGCCCGCAGGTTGACCGTGGATGGCCGCAAAAGCGATGGCTTCAGACTGGCCTGGCCGGAAATGTTCGGAGCGCTCATGCAAAGCTCGGCCTCAAACGCAGACGCCGTGCTGGCGCTTTCCATCTGGCAAAGCTTCGAGCCAGTGCTGGCGGCCAATCCCGTGTTTTGGGCAGACTGGATGTCTGAAATGGCATCCACGACTCAGCCTCTTTCCCATGCCCTCACCCACAAAACCATGCGCCGCCTATGCGACACGCGGAAGGCGGGGAATCTTGATCTCGCGGTCGAGTTCTGCGACAAGATCGCCGAGCACGATATCCTGCTGACTCATGCGCTTGACGGCCTAGTGAAAGGCCAGGAAGGCGGCGTGATCAAGCCGGTGAAGAATGTCTCGGCCAGTCTCGCGAAGTGGCGTTCGTCGGCGAATGCGAAAGTTCGCAAACATGCACAGACACTCGCCGTGCTGTGGGGCGATGAGGCGGCGGTGAAGGAGATGATCGTGGTGCTGCACGATGCGACGAAGCCGGAGAAGGATCGCATCGCGGTGCTGCAATCGCTGCGGAAGGTGAAGACAGGCACGGTGAAGGTTGGCATCAAGCCTTTGCTAGCTCCGAGCACATCCACCTCACTCGGCGTGGCGGCGATTCGTGCGGCGGCGGATCTCGGCGGCGATGATTTCATGGCGCCACTTCTCGTGCAGGCCGCGTCGAAAGACTTCAACATCCGCAGCGCCGCTCTCGAAGCTCTTGGCAGCCGTGCGAATTGGACGAAAGCCATGCTCGAAGCCATCGCCGAGGGCCAAGTCAACTCCAGCGGCTTCCCCGCACCCGTGCGGCGGTCCTTGGCGACTCATCAGGACAAGGCCATCCGCGATCAAGCCTTCAAAGTGCTCGGCGCGTGGCAGGATTCATCGGAGGACATGAAATCCCTCATCGCCACGAAGAGGCAGGCCGCTTTGACTGGCGAGCCAGACCTCGCGAACGGCAAGCTGCTCTTCACGGCGACATGCATGGTCTGTCATGAGTTCCACGGTGGAGGTCAGAAAGTAGGCCCCGACCTCATCGGCAGTGGACGCAGCAATCTGGATGCGCTGTTGGCGAACGTGATCGATCCAAATCAGATCATCGGCAACGGCTACGAGAACTTCACCGTCGCCACGAAGGACGGTCGCACGCTCGCGGGTCGAGTGGTCGAGGACACGCCGAGCCATGTGAAGCTACTCGGCGCAGGCGGTGCCGCGCAGGTCGTGCCTCGCGATCAGATCGCCACGCTCACGAACACGAAACAGAGCCTCATGCCCATGGGCTTCGGCGCGTTCCCCGACACAGCTTTCCGCGACATGATCTGGTACATCCTGGCCCCGCCGGAGGAAGGCCCGCTCACACCCGAGAAGAAAGACCTGCTCATCAAAGGCGTCGAATTTGCCGAAGCCCCCGCCAAACCCAAAGGCACGAACTGGCGCGCCATCGACTGGGAAAGCGTGAGCCTGTGGAACCCCGATTGGAAAGTCAGCGCGCCCGACTTCGAGCGCACGCCGGTGAAATTCGCCGAGTATCACGGGAAGACGAATGTGCTTATGATGCACCCCTTCCCGGATAAAAAGACCCCGGCGAGCCTGGAGCGGAAAGTGAAGGTCGAAGCCGGGAAGACGAAGCTCACCTTCAACGTCGCGGCGGATGATCGCGGGGATTGGCTCGTGAAAGCCGTGGTCAATGGTCAAGTCGTCAAGGAAGCGCCTGTCGATCATGAGAAGCCACGCTGGAAAACCATCGAGGTCGATCTGGCGAAGTTCGTCGGCCAGGAAATCACGGTGAGACTCGAAGCCCACGCGAACGGCTGGAGCATGGAGTTCGCCTACTGGCACGGGATCACGCTGGAATAGTGGTCCGCACAGAGGACTGTGCGGGTGATGGTGTCATGAGTGCTGTGCGTAAACTTTCGTATTTCCGGGCT
>JBIKIA010000740.1:0-2542 GCA_044361885.1 Prosthecobacter sp.
CTCGGTCACGAGGTCGTCGTGCCATCGAAGCCATCCTGCTGCGGCCAGCCGATGTCGAACTCGGGTTATGCGCATCTCAGCGAAGGCTGCGTGACCGACTTTGGCGACGCCTTTGCGAGCTTTGACCACATCGTCTCACCCTCGGGGAGCTGCGTGCTGCATTTAAAAGAGAGCCTGGAGGCGCGGCATCACCCGCTCGCCCATCGGGTCTATGAGCTGTGCGAGTTTCTTCACGACATCGCCAAGGTCACGAGCCTGCCGGGCAAGTTCCCCCATCGTGTCGGCCTGCATCAGAGCTGCCATGGACTGCGTGGACTTGGCCTCGGCAAATGCAGCGAGTGCATGGTGCCCGACTTCTCCAAGCCTGCAAAGCTGCTCAGCCTCGTCGAAGGCCTCGAACTCGTGCCGCTGGATCGCTGTGACGAATGCTGCGGCTTCGGCGGCACCTTCTCCGCCTTTGAAAAGGATGTCTCCGTCTCCATGGGCCGCGACCGCATTCGTGATCACGTCTCCCACGGTGCTGAATTCATCACCAGCGCCGACATGTCCTGCCTCATGCACCTCGGCGGCCTGCTCGCCCGCGAAGCACCGCAGGTAAAAGCCATCCACATCGCCGAAATTCTCACCTTCACAGGAGCATGACCCACGCTGCCAACGCCCACGAATTTCTCCGCGATCCTGCGCGCGCGTCCTGGCATGATAAGACGCTCTGGATGGTGCGAACGAAGCGGGATCGACAAGCCGCGAAGGTGCCGGACTGGGAGCCGCTGCGGGAGGCTGCGTCGCAGATCAAGGAGCACACGCTGTCCCGCTTGGCGGAGTATCTGGAAGAGTTCGAAGCCAAGGCCGTGGCCAACGGCATCCAGGTTCACTGGGCCAGCGATGGCGATGAGCACAACCGCATCGTCCACGGCATCCTGGCCAGACATGGCGCGAAGAAGCTGGTGAAGAGCAAGTCGATGCTCACCGAGGAGTGCCATCTCAATCAGCACCTCCAATCCTACGGTATCGAGGTCATCGACACCGACCTCGGCGAGCGCATCGTCCAGCTTCAGGAGATGCCGCCGAGTCACATCGTGATGCCGGCGATTCATCTGAAGCGCGCCGAAGTGGGCGAAGTCTTCCATGAGCATCTCGGAACACCGAAGGGTCTCGACGACGCCCAGCAGCTCACCGAAGCCGCTCGCCAACACCTACGCGGGCATTTCCTCACGGCCGATGCGGCTTTGACCGGTGTGAATTTTGCCATCGCCGAGACCGGCGGGTTTGTCGTCTGCACGAACGAAGGCAATGCCGACATGGGTGCGCATCTCGCGCCTGTTCACATCGCCTGCATGGGCATCGAGAAGATCATCCCAAAGCAGGAGCATCTTGGCGTCTTCCTCCGCCTGCTCGCCCGCAGCGCCACAGGCCAGCCGAGCACCGTTTTCAGTTCGCATTTCCTCAAGCCACGACCTGGCCAGGAGATGCACATCGTCCTCGTGGACAATGGCCGCAGCCGCCAGCTCGGACGCGCGGATTACCGCAAAAGCCTCGCCTGCATCCGCTGCGCCGCCTGCTTCAACACCTGCCCGGTTTATCGCCGGAGCGGCGGTTACAGCTACAGCTACTTCATCGCGGGCCCCATCGGCAGCATCCTCGCGCCAAACGTCGATAAAGCCGCGCATGGCGATATGCCCTTCGCATCTACGCTCTGCGGATCATGCAGCGCCGTGTGCCCCGTGAAGATCGACATCCATGCGCAGCTCCTAAAATGGCGGCAGGACATCACCGCTGCTGGTCATGCGCCGTGGTGGAAGACACTCGCCATGCACGGCACGAGCTTTGTTTTAAAACGGCCCGCGCTGTATGCCCTCGCAGGTCGTCTGGCCCGCCGCTTCACTCCGCTG
Source organism: Prosthecobacter sp. (assembly GCA_044361885.1). Classification (GTDB taxonomy): domain Bacteria; phylum Verrucomicrobiota; class Verrucomicrobiia; order Verrucomicrobiales; family Verrucomicrobiaceae; genus Prosthecobacter. The sequence goes on from JBIKIA010000740.1 coordinate 1,890, forward strand.
GCGAACTTCCTGAAACTCGACCCCTGGACCCAAAGCCGCGATCTACCCGATGCGCCGAAGGAATCCTTCCGCGAGTGGATGGCCCATCAAAAAAACGACCGATGAGCAGCCGTAACACTATTCTTAATGCTATCCGTCAGGCTCAGCCCATTGAGTTGCCCATGCCAGATCCCACCAAACTCGGCGTCGGCGGACAGATGGAGTGCACCCTCACGCACTTCATCGCCATGCTCGACTTCATCGGCGCGCGAGTGGTACGTGCCGCGAAGTTGGGGGACGCCGCCACCTGGCTGCGTGAAAACATTCCTGCCGATGCGAAGATCGTCTCTACGGTTGTCGCCTTGCCGGGAAACGTGGATCTCAACGCCATCGCCGATCCGCATGACCTGGAAGGCACCCACACGGCCATCTTTCCAGCCCGCTTCGGCGTCTGTGAAAACGGCGCTGTCTGGGTGGAGGAAAGTGACCTTGGGCATCGCGTGCTACCGATGATCGCCGAGCATCTCTTCATCGTCGTCAAAGCAGATCAGATCGTGTCTGACATGCACGCCGCGTATGCCCGAGTCGGCCAGATCGGCAGCGGCTTCGGGCTCTTCCTCGCCGGGCCATCGAAGACTGCCGACATCGAGCAATGTCTCGTCATTGGCGCGCAT
>JBIKIA010000592.1:0-3307 GCA_044361885.1 Prosthecobacter sp.
ACCATGATTGATGATAGGATTGGTCCAGTCCGCGACATACAAGCCGCCATCAGGTCCCATGGCGAGCGCGATGGGTCGGAAGGCCGCATCGTCGGTGCGGGCGACATCGGCCTGCGTTTGCGTGATGTAGCCGGACTTTGGCGCCGCCTTGTCCGCCGTGAAGTCGGTGAAGTTAAACCGCACGATGCGATGTGCGCGGAAGTCGTTGGTGATGGCGCTGCCCTGCCATTCCGGGCCAAAGAGCGGGATATTCACGAGCTCGAGACCGCAGAACTTCGGATACGAGCCGGGGCTGATGCTGCTGATGAAACGGCGGGCACCTTCGCTCGGTGGCAGCACGGCACCGGGGAAGCTCCAGCTCACGCCATTGCCATCCGCACCCGAAGTGAGGAAAGTTTGGCCATTGAGATCTTCCTGCTGGCCCCAGCAGTTCACGAGGCCCTTGGAGTGGACTTCCAGACGCTCGGTGTTTGGATCATAAGCAAAAGCCACGCCGCTGTTGGCCCGCACGAGGCCCCACGGGGTCTCGATGTGGGAGTGGATGTAAATCGTCTGCTGGAAATAGAGCCGACCATCAATGCCCCAATGCAGGCCGTGGATGATGTGATGCGTGTCCTCCGTGCCGAAACCACTGAGCACGATGCGACGCTCGCCGAGCAGACCATCCACGCCGGGTTGGCTGAGCTGAAGCAGCTCCGTGCTCGCGCCCACAAAGCAGCCGCCCTGATTGTCCGGCGCGACACCACAAGGGATGAGCAGCTTGTCCGCGATGATGCGCGAGACATCGGCCACGCCATCGCGATTCGTGTCTTCAAGCAGGATGATGCGGTCATTGCCGGTCGAGGGGCCAAACTTGGCGCTGTTGCCTTCCATCTGCGCACCCAGGTCATCGGGGTTCACCTGCGGGTAAGTGTTCGACGTGGCGACCCACAAGCGTCCGGAGGTATCCCAGTTCATGCCCACGGGTTTTTCCAGCAGCGGATTCTCCGCGAAGGATGTCATCGCCAGTCCCTCATCGAGCGTGAAATCGGGTGTGGGCAGAGAAGCAAGCACGGGCAGTTTCGTGGCGCTCGGCGGCTCAGGTGGCAGCGTGCTGGGCTTGCCTGCGGCGATGCCGATGACATTGGCCTCAGCCTTGTCCACGAGCGGATCAAACTTCGGAATCTCCACCGCATTGCGACCTTGCTCACGTTTGCGGAAGCCGAAGATGTAGGTGTAGTTCGCCGGACGGCTGCGATGAAAGAAGAGCGAGTTCTTGCGCAAGATGGCCTCACGCAGCGTGCGCTGCTCGGGCGTCTCGGCATCCCACTTGGCCCCATCCGTTTTCCAGCCGAGCTGTGCCGCGAAGCTTTCACTCAGCGCCTGAAGCCCCCGGGAGTTCAGGTGGATGCCGTTGTCCGTGCCATGCGCCAGATCAATGCCTGCCGCCTTCTGCCACTCACCGCGAACAAAGGGCGAATGCTTTTCAGCGGCGAGTTGCTCCATGACTTTTTCATACTCGAGGAGCAAGGCATTGTGCTCCGCCGGATCAGGCAGGCCAGGCCGCTTGGCACGCATGTCTTCATGCTTGATCGGGCCGAGAAAAACAAAGCGCACCTTACCCTCGGGACTAGCCGCTGTGATCAAATCTATCAGCGCGAGCAACTCCGTGCGAAACTTCGTCGGGCTGTGATCCACGCCATAGCGCACCGGGTCGGGATTGAGCACCGGATCATTCTTTCGATAGGTCAGGTCATCCAGACTCGCCGCCATGCCATAGCCCAGGATCGCCACCGTAGGCTTCACCACCGCGAGTTGCTCCTTCAGCGCATCCACGCCCTTATCCACGGGATCGAAGCTGGCGCGCGAAGCCCCCAATGGGCTGTCACCGCTGTAACCGAGATTGCGCACCGCAAAGCTCTTGCCCGCAAACTCACGCCGCAATTTGGCTTCGAGGTAGCCATAGTTATTCTCGCGCTCGACGAGCACATCTCCGATAAGCAACACGCGGTCACCATCATGGATTTCAAGTTTGCGTTCAGCCGCGCCTGCTATGGAAGCAAGGAGGAGAAGAGTGAGGATAGGTCGAAGCATGGAGTGATGGAACGGTGAATGGGTGAAGTGAAGTGACTGCTGGATAAAGATGAAGACGCCCTTTTTCAGGCAAGGATGCCGGAGATGCCTACCATGGAAAGCATTCGCGGACGGATAAAACGAACCAAGAGCCTGGAATGACTCAGCAATACATGTGTCGGATTTCACAATGAAAAACCGGAGTGGACTGGGACACTGACTCGACCTGCCGAACTCCAGGTCTAACATGCCGTGCAGGCGCTTCACCAGCGGTGTCGGTGCTGTGGTCGTAGAGTTCGGTGGAGCCGTCTCGGCGCTCGGTGAGGTGTGAGTGAGGCTGCCTGTTCTCTATTCACCGCTTCTTCACCACAGTCCACTTCACGGCATTGCCGAGGAGCTTGGCGAAGTCAGGGTGCTGGTGGGCTTCTTTGCCGTGGCCGAGGGCGATGGAGACGATCCGCGCCGTGGGGTGCGGGGTTAGCCAGACGCTGGGATACTTGGCTCCGGTGACGGTGGAGACGGCTTCGGCGAGCACTTCACAACGGGCGTCGAGTTTCACGAGGTAGAGTTCGTCTCGGATGGTGAAGGGGCTGCTGATGCCTTGCAAGACGGGGTGTTGGGGTCTGAGGGCAAGGACTTGGAAGTCGCGATGAGGCTCATGCTTGCTGGCTCCGCCGCCGACGAGGTCTTGGTTGTAGGCGGGCCAACCGCGCCAGTTATACCAAGTAGCTGGATGCAGGAGGACGAGGCCGCCGCCGCGTTGGACGAACTGCATCAAGGCCTCGCGGAAGCGGAACTGGCCGGAATAGGCGGCGTCATTGGCGCTGAGCACGACGATGTCGGCGCAGGGGAGTTGATCGACAGCGGTCATGGGATCGCTGGTGTAGCTGGTGACGGAGGGAAGCGCGGCCGCGATGAGACTGCGGTCGTGGGTGTCAAAAAGGTGGGCGTAGTCGTGGGACACGCCGCCGCCGATGAGGAGGATGCGCTGCTTGCCGGGGACGGGATCGGCAGGCAGGGGCTTCGAACTGGTGGTGGGGGCGTGGCTGGTTTTGGCGGTGTCTGGTGCCGGGCCGCCAGTGGGGGGTGGTGGGGCGAGTTTCCCATCTGCGGCAGGTGACTCCAGGGTGAGGGCGGCGACCATCGGCGCGGCTTTTTGGCCAAAGCTGGTGAGGGTGATCTTGTCGATCCTGAGGCTAGGCTTGGCAAGTTCACGCCAGAGGTAGCGCATCTGCCCCTTTGCCACGAGGCCGGT
>JBIKIA010000530.1:0-3793 GCA_044361885.1 Prosthecobacter sp.
TGCACTCACAGCCAATAAAGAATCCAAGAAGGCAGTGGAGGCAATCCCCGCCGAGCCTGGCATCAGGAAATGAGGAAAGAATCAGCGGCCTCCATCTCATTGGCACTTCACTTTAAACACCAGCCATCACCCCACCGGCACGGCAGCCCGGAGCTTGGCGGCGATGTCGTGGAAGACTTTCGATGAGGCGGACTTGGCGGTGTCTTCGAGGGCGATGGGGTGGCCTTCGTCGCCGGCTTCGCGGACGCTCATTTCGATGGGGATCTGGCCGAGGAGGGGGACTCCCAAGCGCTTGGCTTCGTGCTCGCCGCCGCCTTTGCCGAAGATGTGATACACCTGCCCGTCGCTGGGGCAGAGGAAGTGGCTCATGTTTTCGATGATGCCGAGGATGGGGACGTTCACCTTTTGGAACATGGAGACGGCTTTGCGCGCATCGATGAGGGCGACCTCCTGCGGGGTGGTGACGATGAGGGTGCCATCGAGCGCGACGGTTTGGACGATGGTGAGCTGGATGTCGCCGGTGCCGGGGGGGAGGTCGAGGATGAGGTAGTCGAGGTCGTCCCAGGCGACCTGACGGAGGAACTGCTGGGTGTAGCGGGTGGCGACGGGGCCGCGGACGATGACGGGGCTGTCGTCCTCGAGGAGGAAGCCCATGCTGACGAGCTGGAGGCCGTAGCGCTCGATGGGGACGATCTGCTGCTCTTCGTTTTGGTAGGGGCGCTCGTTGCTGCCGAACATGTGGGCGATGCTGGGGCCGTAGAGGTCGCAGTCGCAGAGGCCGACTTTGGCGCCGCCTTTGCTGAGGGCGATGGCGAGGTTGCTGGCGACAGTGCTCTTGCCGACGCCGCCTTTGCCGGAGGCGACGGCGATGATCTTCTTCACGCCGGGGATGCTGGATTTAGGGAGCTTGTCGGCACTACCGGTGGCGGCATTCGGCGGCTCTTTGATGTCGAAGTTCAGGCGCGGCTCGGTGACGCCGGGCACCTGATTCAGTGCCTCCACTGCCTGTTCATGGATGAGGCGTGGGATATTCGGGTCACGCGTGGCGATGCTGATCTCGACGGTGACCTTGCCACCATCGACGGCGATGCTTTTGACAAGGCCGAAGGAGATGATGTCACGGCTGAAGCCGGGGTAACGGACGGTGGAGAGGGCTGCGCGGATGTCGGACTCGGTGGGCATGGTTGGGGAAGACTTTGAGAGGGGGAGACTGGGAGGCGAGAGTAGAGGAGACGGGAGAGAGTGTTACGCTCCGCTAACCTCGGAGGAGGCAAACTCAAGCCTTGCGTGTCTTGAGGGCGCGCTTCCGCTCGGGAAACAGAGTCGTGCAGATCTCGCAGGTGGTGCCATCGCAACTCCGGGCGGTGCAGTGCTCACGGCCGTAGAAGATGATCTGGAGGTGGAGTTTGTTCCAGGAGGTGGCGGGGAAGAGGCGCTTGAGGTCGCGCTCGGTCTGGAGGACGTTTTTGCCGTCGGTGAGCTTCCAGCGCTGGGCGAGGCGGTGGATGTGGGTATCGACGGGGAAGCTGGGTACACCGAAGGACTGGGCCATGACGACCTGGGCGGTCTTGTGGCCGACGCCGGGGAGTCGCTCCAGGGCGTCGAGATCGGCGGGGACTTGGCCTTCGTGCTCGTCGAGGAGGATTTGGGAGAGCTTCTGGATGGCCTTCGCCTTTTGGGGACCGAGGCCGCAGGGTTTGACGATGGCCTCGATGGCGGGGACGGGCTGCTTTGCCAGGACTTGCGGGGTGCGGCCGAGTTCGCCGAAGAGCTTGGGGGTGATTTGATTCACCCGAACGTCCGTGCATTGCGCGGAAAGCAGGACGGCAATGAGGAGGGTGAAGGCGTCGGTATGATCCAGCGGGATGGGCGGATCAGGATACAGCTCGGCCAGACGGCGGAGGACGTGGTCTGCGCGCTCGGCCTTGGTCACGGCTTAGCTGCGAGAGATGCGGCTGACCATGCGGCGGACGTGGCCGTAGGCTTGGCGGTCTTTGAGGATGGCGACGCTCTTGGAGAAAGAGCCCCATTTGAGCACGCGGATGTTCACGTTGCGCACGCCCCAGGCGTTCATGTGGGCCTTCGTGGGCTGGTAGATGTCGATGGTGTTCGTGCCGACGAGGGCGGAGCCGTAATCATCCACCTGGTAGATATAAGGGGTGCCTTCGATCTGGAAGATGGTGCCGACGGGGAAGACGGACCAGTCAGCGGCGGCGCTGCGGACGGTGCCAAATTTGAGCTGGCTGCCGACGGCACTGCGTGCGCCGTAGATGATATGGTCCGATTCGCTGTGGGTGTAGGCGGTGGTGCGGACTCCGGTGATGCGGGTGCTCTTCCGACTGACGACACGACCACCTGATTTACTGCTGGCACAAGAAGCCAGGGAAAGAGTGGTCAGACCGCAAAGGAGAAGAAGGAGGAGGCGGGGCATTGTTCTAGAAAGCTTTGATAATTAACAATGTCTCTGGGGACGGGCTCAGTTTTGGGCAAAGGTCCGGCGATTGCAATCTTTGATTTTACCTCCCCCACCTCACCGCCACATCGGGGAAGTCACTGAAGAGGCCATTGACACCGGCTTTCTTGAAAAGCAGCTTCAGGAGATCCTCGGGGGACTTGGCGAACTTGGGCAACTCATCCACGCGCAGGGTGTAGGGGTGGACTTTCAGGCCGTGAGCGTGGGCGTTTTTCACCAGCGCGGTGGGCTTGCGATCAGGACCGATCACACTCTCGATGTCGGGGCCGATGCCGTCGGCAATCTTGGCGAGTTCGGCCAGTCCGTTGGGTGTGCGCAGGTGGTTGAAGTCGGTGTTGCCGGGGCCGGTGGGGAGAGTGTCCAGCAGCATGACGAGGTTCCCGCGCCAGCGCAGTGAGCCGCGCAGGCGCTTGAGTTCATCGAGCTCGAAGCACTGGATGAAGCAGGGGTCGTCTTTGCTGCGGTAGCCGTATCGGCGGAGGATGGTGAGCACGATGCGCGTGATGTCGTGCTTCTGAGCACGATGCCAGGCGGGGTCTTTGATTTCCGGGTAGATGCCGGCGATGCGACCCGTGCTGCGGTTCAGGCCCTGGATGAGCTGGAGTTCCTCTTCCAGCGTCGCGACCTGGAAGCTCCCCTGCCCTTTCGGGAAGCGTTTCGGGAAAACCTGCTTCCCGGTGGCAGGATCGGAGCGCTCCATGACTCGCAGTGTCTTGAGTTCCTCCAAGGTGAAGTCGAGCGCGTAGTAGCGGCCATCGCTGCGCTTCCGACTGGGGAATTTCTCCGCCACATCGGTGACGCTATCCACATGGATGTCGTGCAGCACCACGGGCACGTCGTCCTTTGTCAAAACGAGATCCTGCTCGATATAGTGCGCGCCCTGGGCATGGGCCATGACCTTCGCCTCCAGGGTGTGCTCGGGCAGATAGCCACTCGCGCCTCGATGGGCGATGATCAGGGGAAAGGATTTGCGAGCCATGCTTTCAGGCTGACAGACTCCCGCCCTCTCCGTCAAGACTGCTCTCCCCATGAAGCACTACCCCATCCATCGCACCTCCGGCCCCACGCTCGACTGGAGCCGCGCCGTCTGCCTCACGGACTTCTCTTTGCCCTGGAATGTGGACCTCCACCCCGCCGCCACGGAGTTCCGCGCGCTCTGGGATGAGGAGGCGCTGCACTTCTGCTTCGACTGCATCGACCACGATCTCGTGCTCGATGACTCCGCCACGCTGAAGGAGCGCGTGCTGGACTCCGACCGCGTGGAGATCTTCTTCACGACGGATCTCGCCCTCGCGCCCTACTACGGCTTTGAAATGAGCC
>JBIKIA010000244.1:0-7220 GCA_044361885.1 Prosthecobacter sp.
TATAAAGCCCGCCACTACCGCGAGATCGACTTCGACTGGACCTGCCCCACTTTAAAACTCGCCGCCGAGATCCAGGGCGAGCACTACACCGTCTCCGGCAGCCTGCCCTGGAGCACCTTGCAGGAGATGGGCGTGATCCAAAAGGACGCGAGGCAGCTCTTCGCCGGCGTGTATCGCGCCGACTTCTCCCGCGAGGCAGATGGCAGTCTGCGCCGACTTTGGATGCCCTGGGTCGATCCCCAGACCGAGCGGCCCGACTTCCATGTGCCCGGCTCCTTTGGTGTTTTTGAACTCATGGACTGAGTCTTGACCGCGCCCGCCAGCGGCTCAAGAGAAGCCGCAATGCGCATCGCCATCTATTGCGGGTCCAGTCGCGGACTCGACCCCGTCTTTCAAACCGCCGCCGCTGACCTCGCTAGGCATCTCGTCAGCCAGGACATCGGCATCGTCTATGGCGGCGGCAATGTCGGCCTCATGGGTGTCATCGCCGATGCCGCGCTCGCGGCGGGTGGCGAGGTCATCGGTGTCATCCCCGAGTCCCTGCTGGCCAAGGAACTCGGTCACGGCGGTGTCACCGAGCTGCACGTCGTGCGCTCCATGCATGAGCGGAAGCAGATGATGGTGGACCTCAGCGATGGCTTCATCGCCCTGCCCGGCGGCTTTGGCACGCTGGATGAACTCTTCGAGACCCTCACCTGGCTCCAGCTCGGCTTCCACAGCAAGCCCGTCGGTCTTCTGAACGTGGCGGGCTTCTTCGATCACCTGCTCACCTTCCTCGACCACATGACCGCCACAGGCTTCCTCAAGCCCGAGCATCGCGCCAGTCTCGTGACGGAAACCGACCCCGCCAGATTGCTCACCGCCATGCAAGCCTTCCAGCCGCACACCTGTGGGAAGTGGATCGCGGAACTTGTTTGAAATACCAACGCTGGAATGCGGCGGACCGACGACGAAAAACGGCAGGACTCAGAAGTTTCGGAGTAAACCGGGTGCTTTTAGGCGGGCAGCATTTCTTGTTTCATCGAATCCCGCATTACCTCCAGCTTGCCGGAGGGCGGTGGAGGTTTCAGGGTGGTGGCACTGATCATGACTTGCCGCCTGCTTCCGACCTCCTCCGTTTTCTTTGCCCTGGCGTCTGCCGCGCTGATGGGGGCGGACTTCCCTGCCCTATATAATTCCGACCCCGGTGATGCGCAGCCACCGACACCGCAGGAGTCCCTGAAGATGCTGAAGCTGCCGCCGGGATTTAAGGCGACGCTTTTTGCCGCTGAGCCAGATGTGCAGAATCCCATCGCGATGGCCTGGGACGTGAAGGGGCGGATGTGGGTGGCGGAGAATTACACGTATGCGGAGCGGCAGAAGCGCTTTGACCTGGGGCTGAAGGATCGCGTCATTATTCTCGAAGACAAAGACTGGGACGGGGTGGCGGAGACGCGGAAGGTTTTCACCGAAGACGTGCAGATGCTGACCAGCGTGGAGGTGGGGCGCGGCGGGGTGTGGCTGATGTGTCCGCCGCAGGTGCTCTTCATCCCGGATCGCAATGGCGATGACATCCCCGATGGCGAGCCCGAGGTGGTGCTGGATGGCTTCACGGTGGCTAAGGACAACTACCACAACTTCGCCAACGGCCTGCGCTGGGGACCGGACGGCTGGCTCTACGGTCGCTGCGGGCATTCCTGCCCTGGCAGGCTCGGTGTGCCCGGCACGCCGGACGAGCAACGCATCCCCATGAAGGGCGGCATCTGGCGCTTTCATCCCGAGCGGAAGATCGTGGAGGTGCTGACGCACGGCACGACAAATCCCTGGGGCCATGATTGGGATGCGAATGGGGAGATGTTCTTCATCAACACCGTCACCGGTCATCTCTGGCATCTCATCCCTGGCGCACATTTGGTGGACTCGAACACGATGAACCCACTGATCTACGAGAAGCTGGACACCATCGCCGATCACTACCACTACGACCGCAGCGGAAGCTGGAGCGACTCCCGCGATGGCAAGGCGAACAGCCTCGGCGGCGGCCACGCCCACATCGGGATGATGATCTATCAGGCGGATCAATGGCCCGACCAATACTACAACAAGCTCTTCACCCTGAACATGCACGGTCGCCGTGCGAATGTGGAGCGCCTGGAACGCAATGGCAGCGGCTACGTCGGCAAACACGAGCCCGATGTCTTCATCACCGACGATGCCTGGTTCCGAGGCATCGAAATCAGCACCGGCCCCGACGGCAGCGGCTTCATCCTCGACTGGAGCGACACCGGCGAATGCCACGACAGCACTGGCGTGCATCGGACGAGCGGGCGGATTTTCAGGATCAGCTATGGGGAGGTGAAGAAGCCGGAGAAGATGTTTGCTTGGCGCAGGCCACTCCCAGGACCTGACATGGACTCCAGGTATGAATACAGTCGTGTCCGCGGCATTCGCCAGCTTACCGACACATGGCCGCTGGACACACTCGTCGGCCCAGCACCGAAAGCCGTATATCCTGAGGAAGAGATCAGCAAAGCTCTGCCCACGCTCGTGGAGCAGGCGCTCACCGACAAATCCAGCCTCGTCCACCTCACGCTCGCTTCCACTCTTCAGCGTTTGCCTTTGAAGCATCGCCCCGAACTCGCCATCGAGCTGCTGAAGCACGCGGATTCTGCCGACGATCCCTTCCTGCCTCACATGGTCTGGTTTGGCATCAGCCCGCTGGCGAAGCATGACCCGGCGGCGCTGGTGAAGATCGCCCAGCATTGCACCTGGCCGAAGACACTGAAGTGGATCAGCCGCAGTCTCGCCACACAGCCGGAGCATCTGAATGCGCTGCTGACGAGCGCGAAGCCTGAGCAAGCGGCGAACATCCTCGAAGGCATGGCAGAGGCCTTCAAAGGTCTGCGCAAGGTGCCGAAGCCGGAGGCTTGGGATGAGTTCGTAGTTCGGGCTTCAGCCCGTGCTAGGAGCGTCGAAGAACGGGCTGAAGCCCGAACTACGAACTCAATCCGCGATCTCTCCATCCTCTTCGGCGATGGCCGGGCACTTGATGACGTGAAAAAGATCGTGGTGGATGCCCAGGCGGAGACTCTCACTCGCGAGGCCGCTTTGAAGACGCTGATCGAGGCCCGTCCAGCGGACCTGCGCGCGGTTTGTGAAGGGCTGCTCGATGTGCGTGGGCTGAACGTGACCGCTATGCGCGGGCTGACGCTCTTTGATGATCCGGCCATCGGCCAGCGACTGGCGAAGGACTACCGTAAGTTCGCCACCGCCGACCGCCCCGCCGTGCTGGATGCGCTGGTGTCCCGCCCCGCCTGGGCCGCCGCGATGCTGGAGAGCGTGAGCAAAGGCCAGATCACCCGCACGGAGGTGACCGCCTTTCACGCGCGGCAAATTCGCGGCTTCAACGATGAAGCTCTCTCGAAGAAGCTGACCGAAGTCTGGGGCGAGCTGCGCGAGTCCGCTGCGGACAAGAAGGAACTCATCGAGAAGCTCAAGAAGCAGCTCGACGCCCCCACTTTGGCGAAAGCCAACCTCAGCCAGGGGCGCATGCTTTTCACCGCCGTCTGCGGTGCCTGCCATGTCATGTATGGGCAAGGCGGGAAGCTCGGCCCCGATTTGACCGGCAGCGGGCGGGCGAACATCGACTACCTGCTGGAGAACATCGCCGACCCCAGCGGCGTGGTGAGTGCGGACTTCCGCATGAGCCTGCTCACCCTCAAAGACGGCCGCAGCCTGAGCGGCGTCATCGCCGAGTCCAGCGCACGAACCTTGACCCTCCGCTCCTTGACCGAGTCCTTGACCCTTGACCGTGCCGACATCACGAAAACCGAGACCTCCCCCATGTCCATGATGCCGGAAGGCCTGCTTCTTGCTTTCCAGCCGGATCAGATCCGCGACCTCATCGCCTACCTCATGCATCCCGTGCAGGTGAAGTGACCGCCTCCGCCCTTGACTCCCCCGCCACCTCCGCCGAAGAACCCGCTCCTTTTTCCCTCCCCAAAAATGCCCCGCCGAATCTCCTACCGCGACGCCATCCGTGAAGCCCTCGATGAAGAAATCGCCCGCGACCCCATGGTCGTCGTCATGGGTGAGGAAGTCGCTCAATACAACGGTGCCTACAAGGTGACCCAGGGCCTATGGGAAAAGTGGGGTGACAAACGCCTCGTCGATACCCCCATCTCCGAAGCCGGCTTCATCGGCATGGGCATCGGTGCCTCCATGCTCGGCGTGCGTCCGGTGATGGAGCTGATGTTCTGGAGCTTCTACACCGTGGCCTGGGATCAGATCGTGAACAATGGCGCGATGGTCCGCTACATGAGCGGCGGTAAGATCAACGTGCCCATCGTCATCCGTGGTCCGGCCAATGGCGGCACCAGCGTCGGTGCCACCCATTCCCACACGCCGGAGAACATCATGGCCAGCTTCCCCGGCATGAAGTGCGTCTGCCCCAGCAACGCCTACGACGCCAAGGGCCTCATGAAGGCCAGCATCCGTGACAATGACCCCGTCATGTTCATGGAAAGCACCGTCCTTTACGGAGCCGAATGGGAAGTGCCATCGAACGACGAAATCCCCGGCGGAGACCTTTTCATCCCTCTCGGCCTTGCCGATGTGAAGCGCGAGGGCACAGACATCTCCCTCATCGCCCACGGCAAAGCCGTCATCACCTGCTTGGAAGCCGCCCGGATCCTGGAAGAAGAGCACGGCATCAGCGCTGAAGTCGTGGATCTCCGCAGCATCCGCCCGCTGGATGAAGAGACCATTTTGAACTCCGTCGCCAAGACGCACCGCGCGATCTACGTCGAGGAAAACAAGCCCTACTGCGGCATCGGCGCCCAGATCGCCTACATGATCCAGGAGCGCATCTTCGATGAACTCGATGCCCCCGTGCAGCGCGTGTGCAGTCTGGACTCCCCCGCCATCTACAGCCCGCCGCTGGAGGCTCTCCAGCTTCCGACAGCGGATGTCGTGGTGGCGAAGGCTCTCAGCATTTGCTGAGACAGCACAGGCGACAAGTCGATGCAGTGATGTGATTGCCGCGTGCAAACGTTGGGGCATGATGGGCGTTCATTCCGCCACACCATGACCAACCGCCGCTCCTTCCTCTCTTCCGCGCTTCAAGTCAGCGCCCTCGCTCTTTCCATCCCAGCCTGTGGCCAGGAGCCCAAACCGGTGCGCCAGCTCCGCAAGGCAATCATGGGTGGCACGCTCGGCATCAAGGGGACGCTGATCGAGAAATACACCGCAGCCAAAGTGGCGGGCTATGAAGGTGTGGAGCCCTCTGGAGGAGCGAACCAGCAGGAGATCATTGACGCGCTCGGGGCCTCCGGTTTGAAAGCGGCCAGCGTCTGCTGCCACACGCACTGGAAGCAAACCCTCACCCACAACGATGAAAAGATGCGGGAGGAAGGCCTGCAAGGTGTGTTGACCACGTTGCGCGATGCGAAGGCTTACGGCGCCGAATCCATCCTCGTCGTGCCCGGCGTTTGCAATGAAGAGGTGCCTTACCACCTCGCCTGGGAGCGCTCGATCACCCAGATCAAGAAGGCTGTGCCGTTGGCGAAAGAACTCGGCGTGAAGATCAGCATCGAGAACGTCTGGAACAATTTCATCCTCAGCCCGCTGGAGGCCGTGCGCTTCCTGGATGAGATCGGCGATCCCATCGTCGGCTGGCATTTCGACATCGGTAACGTGCTGCGCTACGGCTGGCCTGAGCAATGGATCACTGTGCTGGGCAAGCGCATCAACCGCATCCATGTGAAGGAATACAGCACGAAGAAGATGAAGGACGAAGGCGTGTGGAAAGGCTTCGACTGCGATCTGACGGAGGGCGACAACAACTGGCCCGCCATCATGAAAGCCCTCGACGATGTCGGCTACACCGGCTGGGCCATCAGCGAGCAGCGCGGCGGCATGAACCCGAACGGCCTGAAGATGCTGACCGAGCGGATGGACCGCATCTTCGCGATGTGATCCTCCGCTGATCGTGCGGGCAGGTGCCAAGCTAAGCGAGCACCTGCTTCAGAACCTCGATGCACTTCTCATTCTGCGGCATGGTGCCGATGCTGATCCGCACCCATTCAGGCAGCTTGTAGGCGGCCATGGCGCGGACGATGACGCCCTTGTCCATCATGGCTTTGAAGACGGCATTGCCATCACCGACTTTGACAAGCACGAAGTTCGCGAAGCTCGGGATGTATTCGAGGCCCATCTCGCCGAACTTCGCTTGCAGATAGCTACGGCCTTCGTCAGTGATGCGCTTGGTTTTGTCCTGATGCTCCTGGTCGATCAGACCTGCGAGCGCGCCAGCCTGGGCGATGGAGTACGTCGATCAGTTCCTTGTTCGCCACGACGTATCAATCCACCGGGATGCCCGAAAGGCAGCTCTTACATCTGGCCGCATGAAAGCACCCTCAACTTGCCCGTGCGCCCCCTTTGAAAAACGCCTAGTCGTTGCCTAGAGTTCACCGAAGTGCTTTTCACGCACAAGGACGATGGCGTTGAGCATCTTATCGGCTTCTGCACGGATCTTGGGATCCAAGCTGGAAGCACTGCGATTGAAACGGCGATAGAGCAGCTTCAGACGTGCCTGAATCTGATCCATGGGCATTTTTGCATTCACTTCACAAAGGTCTTCAGGAGTCTGGGGAGCAACGGTGCCTGCGGGCGCCCCAGGCTTGACGACACGGTCAAGCACGCCGGAACGGCCTGCGGCGGCAGCTACCGGAACTGGAGCGGGAGCTTTGGCTGGAGCCTGCGTTTTAGCCTGCTGAGATTTGGAGAGGGATTGGAGGATCTTCTTGAACATGGCGGTGTGGGACTCTGGTTTGCGGTATGTTTCTGAGAACTATTCGATCCGCATCTGGCGCAGGCTAACACTCTTTTTCTTCAGATCCTCGTCGGAAAGGACGCCAGCACCTTTATAACTGACGGCAACTTCGCGACTGCGACCGGATTGCTTATCCACAACGAGAGCGCGGACGCGCTGGTTTTCATCGTAGCTGAAGGTGACGGCCACCTCACAGCCCTTGGCGCGATTTGCAGGCACTTCTAGGGTGATGCGCCCGATGATATCGACATAACGCGGATCTTCGTCCTCGCCCTGGGTGATCTCGACTTCGATAACGCGTTCGTTGTCTTCACTGGTCTGATAGACCTGAGTGCGTGAGCAAGGGATCGGCGTGTTCTTTGGGATGACGATTGAGTTCATCAGTTTTTCCTCGCCGGTCCGTGCATTG
>JBIKIA010000594.1:0-3297 GCA_044361885.1 Prosthecobacter sp.
TGGTAGAAAAAGATGAGAAAGCCCGCGCCGAGGGTCAGTTTGGCATCGCTGATGAACGCTCACCCCTGGAGGTGGCTGCGATGCTCTCACGCCAGGGGCTTGATGCTGTGTGGAAGGACTGGGACGCGGCCATTCTGGCGGCGGCGTGAGTTGAGCGCTTTACGGTTCGGCCCAGTGAACTTCGACCAATTGAGGGCGATGGTCAGAGCCCACATCCGGGCCGATCTGCCGACGAGTAATGATCAACGACGACGTGCTGAGTGTGTGGTCAATGGGTATCGCAAACACCGAGGTCACCCGCCATGTGGGCTGCCAGGGAGGTGAGGACGAATGGAAGTCCAAACTGCCCGCTTCTCGGATGGATTGCATACCCTCGCACCATGGGGTGGAATTGAAGTCTCCCATGACAAGGGAGGGCGTTTTCGATGCTGCAACCTGGTAAGCGACGGCTCTGAGCTGGTTGTTTCGGCTATACCAGGCGATTCTGCCAGCCGGCGGCACCGGATGGATGCCGTAAAAGTGCAGTTCTCGCGTTCCGATTTGAAGGTGAGCCGTCAACGAGGGTTTGGTATATGGCCCGATGTCAGGGCCCATCTGAAATTCATGGACGACACGCAGCTCCTGCAAAGGCAGGCGGCTGAAGAGCGCGATCCCGAAGTTGTCCGACTGTGGATGCACGAGATGATGCGGGTGGGTGGCTATGAGCGGTTCCATAGCTGACGACCAGACATCATCGACCTCCATCAAGAAAATGAGATCAGCATCGCAAGAGCGAAGGTATTCGAGCACCTCCCCATGCCTTTGATTGCTCGTCAGGACATTCAAGCTGGCTACTCTCACGCTTTCTTGGGAGATCGTGCTTTGCACAGAGAATGAGGTTTGGCCGAGCAGGCTGCCAATGAGCCAGGCATTCAGACCTAAGGTGATGAGGCTGACACCTGCGATCTTTCGGCGTTTTCGCCAAAGGCTCCAAAGGACGGCCAGGAGGCAGAGGGTGAAGTATTGCCACCGAAAGTGGGAAAAGAGATCTGGAAACCAGTGCCAGTGCCCAAGTAACCCGATCCAAGAGCCGGAAAGTGCTAGAAGGATCAGAACATCGAAGGTGCCATCAAAGCGAACGCTGGCAGATAGAAAGTGGCGGCGATCAGACATCTTGCTTTGGAGACATTCGTGGAAGCTGGTGTTCACCCAAATAAAAAAACACCCGGCCGCGAGGCCGGGTGTTTTGGGGAATCGAACTGAACCAAATGGTCGGGATCAGGCGAAGATGTCGGTGACAGGCATGCCCTTGTCGCCGACCGTGAACGGACGGTTGGAGGGGGACATGACGACTTCGTCCACAGGAAGACCCATGGCGTGACCAATAGTGGCAAGGAAGTCCTGCGGGCTGGTCTGCTTGTCGGCAGGGCGACGGCCTTCCTTGTCGGTGGAGCCGTAGGCGAAACCGCCTTTGACACCAGCGCCGGCGAAGACGGTGGAGTAGGCCAGCGGGTAGTGGTCGCGACCATCGTTTTCATTGACGTCAGGCGTGCGGCCGAACTCGGAACCGAGGACGATGAGAGTGGACTCAAGCAGGCCTTTGGACTGGAGGTCCAGGATCAGAGCGGAGAACGCTGTATCCAAGGTGTTGCCATTGTTCGTCATCGCGGTGTCGATGGTGTTGTGCATGTCCCAGCCACCCATCTGCACTTCGACGAAGCGGACGCCGCTTTCGACGAGGCGACGGGCAAGGAGACAGCCCTGACCGAAGTTGTTGCGACCATACTTTTCACGGGTCTCGGTAGTCTCACTGGAGAGATCGAAGGCTTTGAGGTCTTCGCTCTTCATGAGCTTGAGGGTCTCGTCGTAGAACTCGGAGTAAGCCTTCACGTCTTCCGTCTGGAACTTCTTCTGGAAGGCGGTGTCGAACTCATTCATGAGGGAGACGCGCTTGTTGAACTGCACGTCGCTCGCAGTGGGCTGGATGTTTTGCAGACCGCTCTCTGGATTGGAGATCGGAATGGGGGACATGGCGGGTGGGAAGAAGCCGGCACCAGGATAGGCGCTGCCGCTGTTCACGACGACGCTGTCTGGAAGGGTCTTATCCTTGATACGGCCCAGGAAGTGCGAAGCCCAGACACCCATGGCTGGGTGAACGATGGTGCCACGGGGCTCATAGCCGGTCTTCATGATGTAGGTGCCGGACTCATGCACACCAGTCTTGGAGGACATGGAGCGGATGATAGCAAGTTTGTCGGCGTTCTCCGCCAGCTTTGGCAGGTAACCGCCGAGAGCGACGATATTGTCACCCTTGGCTTTGGCCGCTGTGCCGAAGCCTTTGGTAGCGCCTTCTTTCGGGTCAAAGGTGTCGATGTGGGTCATGCCACCGCCCATCCAGAGATAGATGACACGTTTGGCTTTGCCGAAGCCGGGGGTGCCCGGACCTGACTTGGACACTGCTTCAGCAGCAGCCATTTTGGCACCGAGGCCAGAGAGGACGCTGACGCCAAGAGAAGTCTTGGCAGCGTTGAGCATGAATTGGCGACGGCTGGCGTCGTTAAGGCGGAGGAGTTCGGTTTTCATAGGTAAATTAAGCTGAGATTTCGGTTCGGTCTGTTGGTTGATTACTGGATGAACATGAATTCGCGGGTGTTGATCAATGCCCAGATCATGTTGGCATAGCCATCTTCACCTTGGGCGAGATTACGCTTGGCGATGTCCTTCTCGTTCATGGTTGGCTTGCGGTTCATGATGGAGAGGAACATGGTTTCCACCTTCTCAGATGGGTCACGAACCTTTTCCATGTTGCGAAAGATGAGGGAATCCGGGCTGGTGAGCATCTTCTGCGCCTTGCCGTTCATCATCATAAGAACCTGGGGGACATTGCCAACCTTCGAACTGCCGTCGATGAGGGCACGGGGGGATTGGCCGAAGTCGATGAGGAAGTGGCCGTTTGGCGCAGGCTGCGGCAGCTCGGCGGAGCGCATGAGGCGCATGCCTTCGTAGCTGAGGATTTTGCCTGGACCGTCGGTGGCAGCAGCAGCGTCTTTAGTGCCCTTCTTGCCGTCCATCATCATGTCTTCACCAGCCATGTCGAGGCCACCACCCATGAGGGCGTTTTCCTTCTGCTGGATCTTGCGATAGGCGTCATATTTGATCAGGACGGTCTGGGCATCGACGGTGTCGAGATTGAGGTCGATGGACTTGGCGTACAGATCCTGGAGGGGAGCCTTGAACTGGTCAGGCTGGCCGAGCACGAGGGTCATGTAGCTGTCCCAAGCCTGCTCAGCGGTCATGCGGCGAAGCATTGGTCCCTGG
>JBIKIA010000595.1:0-3295 GCA_044361885.1 Prosthecobacter sp.
AAGTCACCGTGAAACCCAACAGCACGTCGGAGGTCATGCTCGGCGCCCTGAAGATCGAGACGGACAGCAAGATACCGAAGTATCAGCGCCAGCTCTCCTTCTTCTCCGTGTATCGCAAGCCAGCAGGTGGACCGACTCCATGAAGCAGGCGCTTCTCCAGTCATTGATTCTCTCCGCGCTCGCTGCAGCAGTGGCGACTGCCGCGTTTCAGTTTCATCCACGTGCTCCGGCGCTGTATCTCGTGCAGGAGCCGCTGTTGGCCGACGAGGTTGGCTTGAAGGAAATTCAGGAGCGCTGGAAAGGCGAAGTCATCTGGCTGGATGCGCGTCCGCGAGATCAATTTGATGCTGACCATATCCCCGGCGCGCGCTTGCTCAATGAGCAGGAGTTTGACGCGCAGCTTCTGGACATGCTAGACACCCTTCAAGCTGCTGCGAAGCCCATCATCATCTACTGCGGCGGCCAGAAATGTGAGGCCAGTCGTCATGTGCGTGAGAAGCTCCTCACCATGGTACCAGTGGAGAATTGCTTCATCCTCAAAGGTGGCTGGCCAACTTGGAAGGCCGGGCGGGGAAAGTAAGATTTCAGGTCAAGTTCGGAAACATCGGGTGATCGGCATTGACGGAATTGCCTAGGTTGTCCTAGCCTGCCCGTGACATGAAATACCTCATCTTCGGCCTGCTCGCGATGTTACAGCTTTCCTCGTTCGAATGCCGGGCGGACGAACCTGAATGGCTCGAACGCGATCAGATGATCGCACGGATTCCTGACAGCAAAGGACCTGCGGTCCTGGGCTTCGGTTTGATGCAGGACGGCAAGTTCAGCACCCCAAAGACGGGAAAGTCGCTGGACGCCCGCTTTTCCTCCACGCTGTTCTTTGTGATCTCGCATCTGGATGCATGGCTGGCCGAGGTGGGGAATCCTGAAGATGACTTTCCAAAAGCCTGGCATTTGCTGAAGTCCGGCGGCAGCGAAGATCCGCTGAAGCAGGCCGAGATCGTACTGGCACAGACGGTGATTGATCAAAAGAAGGCCGTGCAGCAGCGGCTCCAGGCGGTGGGTGACAGCCCGCAGGTGGAGGCCATGGATCTGGAGATCACCCGTCAGGATGAAGCTGTGAAGTCTGCGCAAAAGAAGCTCGATGAACTCAAACTCAACCTCAGTGTCGCAGCCAAGGCACTGGAGCATGGGGTGGAGGATCTGGGAACAAACTTCCGGCTCCGGCTAGGTGAGCAGACCTTTGTCACGGTGCCGCCCAAAAATCGAATGGAGCGACTTCCAGGCAGCAAGCCCCTGCATCTCATCACCTTCAGTCTGCGTGAGATCAATGAAGACAAAGAGTCGTGGCTGAATCTGCTTAAGGCGAGTCCTCTGGCCAGTGTCTCCTGTGAGGCAGCGCTCGCCTACCAGCACCCAGAAAGCCGTGAAAGCATCCTCGCCGCGACTCCGGCGGCGCGCTTGCGCATCCCTCTCTTCACCTGGGCGTTCTGGGTGAATTTCATCATCATCGGCGGATTCTTCGCCCTCTTCATCAAGAACATGCGCCAGTCCGAGATGCTGCGTGATTCAGGCATCGTGCTGATCAACCGCACCCCCAAGAGTAAGGACTACTGGCACCAGTATGCGCACCCGCTCAGCATGGGACGACTGCAGATGTCCATCTGGTTCTTCATCATCATCGCCTCCTTCGTCTTTCTCTGGTGTGCTACGGGCAGCATCGCCGGAGTGAGCAGCACGGCCTTTATCCTCATGGGCATCAGCGGTGGCACCACCGCTATTTCCTGCTTCATCTCCAGCAAGCAGGAATGGGATGCCAAAGTGCGCAGCGCCGCTTCGCCGAATCGCTCACGACTGGCCAACTGGGTGATTGATCTGCTGAGTGATGAGCATGGCCCCACGATCCATCGTTTCCAAATGCTGGCCTGGACGCTCGTGCTCGGCGTGGTCTTCGTTCATGATGTGATCACCGACTATGCCATGCCCGCCTTCAGCAACGAGGTGCTGGGCCTCATGGGCATCAGTTCCGGCGTCTATGTGGGCTTCAAGATGAAGGAAGGTGCACCCGCTCCGGAACCAAAAAGTGTCGATGACGCATGAGTGATCCCCGCCTGCCACGATCGCCCTTCCGCCATTGCTCAGACTGTGGCAGCACCCGCTTCACGGCACGCAGCGAGCGCGAGTTTGTGTGCTCGGACTGTGGCTTTCGTCACTTCATCACCGCCATCCCTGCCGCCTGTGTTTTGCTGCTGGATGCCAAAGGTCGGCTGCTCGTCACTCGACGCGGTCATGAACCGGGCCTGGGCAAGCTCGGCCTTCCTGGTGGCGTGATCGATGGCCACGAAACCGGCGAAGAAGCCGCAGCTCGTGAGGTGTTGGAGGAGGTCGGACTTCATGTTCCGACAGCGGCTTTCCGCTACCTCACTTCCCTGCCGAACCGCTATCTCTTCCAAGGTTTCGCCTGGCCCACGATCGACCTCTTCTACATCGCCGAACTCGAATCCTTCGAAGGCGTGAAAATAGATCCCGCAGAGGTGGCAGAATGGATGGCGCTGCCGCTGCATGAAGTGCCTTTGGCTGAATTTGCCTTCAGTTCGAATGCCGACGCCATCCGGCTGATCACACCAGCAAATCCTTCACCACCTTCGTCGGCTCCACGCCCGTGAGCCGGAAATCGAGCCCCTGGGCGCGGAAGGTGAAGCGCTCGTGGTCGATGCCGAGTTGATGCATCACGGTGGCATGCAGGTCACGCACATGGACGGGATTCTCCGCCACGTTGTAGCTGAAATCATCCGTCGCGCCGTAAGTCGTGCCCGCTTTCACTCCTCCGCCTGCCATCCACATGGTGAAGCAGCGCGGATGATGATCGCGCCCGGCTTCCGGGCTGTCCCACTTGCCCTGACCGGCCACGCCACGGCCAAATTCACCGCCCCAGATGACGAGCGTCTCATCCAGCATGCCGCGTTGTTTGAGATCTTTGATCAAAGCTGCACTCGGCTGATCAGTGTCGCGACAACGTGCGGTACACCAGCTCGGCAGACGGCTGTGATGATCCCAGTCGGGATGGAAGAGCTGGATGAAACGCACGCCACGCTCGGCGAGTCGGCGTGCGAGAATGCAGTTCGCCGCGTAGCTGCCCGCGCGGCGTGAGTCAGGGCCATACATCTCGAAGACATGGTCAGGCTCATCGCTCAGATCAGTGAGCTCCGGCACGCTGGCCTGCATGCGATAGGCCATCTCATACTGGCGGATGCGCGTGGTGATCTCGGGATCATGCGTCTGCTCAAAGCGCATTAGA
>JBIKIA010000119.1:0-10979 GCA_044361885.1 Prosthecobacter sp.
TGGATTCATGCGCGTGACGTGGGATTGATGAGAACCTACGTCATGAGATGGCGGGCCTTGCTTTGCTCCACGATTCCGATGTCTCGAAGCTCACGGCACGACTTCATTGCATGGGGATTCTTCGCCTCAGACCCGCTGAATGAACACAAGTGCAGACCACCTGTCTCAGACTCGCCGCGCCTGCCCATGGTTCTGCTCTCTCTATGATGATTAAACTCCGCTTGATCCTGCTAGCCGCACTTTGCGCGACTTCTATCGCCTGTCAGAGCACCTCAAACATCCAACGGAAAAAGATCACCAGCGTGGATCATCTCGGAGTCATTCAAAACGTGAAGACCACGGCCTACACGCAGAGCGAGAGTGACCACATCGTTTATGGTGCGAAGAGCGCCGTGGGCAACACTCTCAAGTATGGCGCAGTGCGCAGCGCCGCCGCAGACTGGTCCGTGTATCCCGTCGGTACCGAATTCAAGATCGAGGGTGAGCCGTATGTCTATCAAGTGGACGACTATGGCTCCGCGCTCGTGGGCACGAAGACCATCGACCTTTACAGGCCTTCTAAAGCATCCATGGACAGTTGGGGTGCCCGCAACGTGAACATCCAGGTGATCAAATGGGGATCGTTTACGAAGAGTCTTTCGATCATGAAGCCGCGTGATGGTATCAAGTCACACATTCATCCGATGATCTCCGCGATCGAGGCCCGGCACGAGCCCGAATCCTAGCGGTTAGGCAAGAAGAGTTTCTCTTCGCGACGACATGCCTTATTTCACTGCCGCCGGTGGTGGAAACAGCGCATGCATCGTACGCACCGTTTGATCCACAAGGATCTGCCCGGCTTCGGGTCCGACTTTATTGACGTGCGGCAGACCACTGTAGCTGCCGCCTTCGATGGCGAGCGCAGTAGGCAGATACATGCCGCAGCCATTCGTGAGCTGGAGTACAAAAGTTTGCTGCGCTGGGCTGCGGGCCTTCATCTGGATGCCCCAGTCGAGATACAGCTCAAAGGTGTTCGTGGTGATGGCGATGTCGCCGAGGCGCAGGACGTGCAACTCCATGTCGTAGGGCGGGAGTTTGTCGGCTTCCTCGAATCGCTTCACGATGCCCTGTTCGAGTTTCAGCATCGTGATGACACGGTTGTCCGGCTTCTCGATGACGCTGTATTGCGCGATGTTCTTCTTCGCGTCTTCATATTCGCGCTCGAGGATCTTGCGCGGCGGCAGCGGTAGGTCTTCAACGATATGGCCGAAGGGCGCGTCGGTGCGGATGTCGGCCTTCGCGGCATCAACCGTGTCGAAAACGGCATTGCTGATGCGGCGACCGAGTTCCTGCTGCCGCGTGAGGCCACGCAGCTTGATCATGCGCGCCTCGGCGTCCTTGCGATACTGCGGATGCGGCGACTGATCTCCCGCCGCGCTGCACCAGCCGAGCACGGTGAGGTCAGGCATGTTCAGTTTGGCCTTCAACTGCTCCCTCGCGTCGTGCCAGAAGTCGGCATTGAGAGCGCTGCGGCTTTCTACTTCCTGCGATGGGCACGCAACGTTGATCGCGACAGCTTCAAGCTGCTTTTCGGCATTCCAAAAGAACAGAGTCTCGATTCCCGAGTCGGAGCCGGCCTCCAGGTGGCGGAAGCGCGCGTCGTTCGTCTTCGCATACATCTGCGCGTGACCATCGGCGAAGACGGAGCGGCGATTCTCGCCGATCTGCGCAAAACCGAGGGTCCAGCTCACACCACCAGGCTTGCGGCTCTTCCAAGCTTGCACAGCGGCCTGCGAGAGTCGCTCGACGAGAAAGGCTGTGTATTCCGCTGGCTGCATGACGCCTTCCTTTGGGATCGGATAGGTGATCAGCGTCTCCTCTGGAATCTCCGAGGTCACCGGCGCGGTATGCGTGTGCGTGGCGGACACGATGACCTTCCGCACATCAAAGTCCGGCAGCAGCGGCTTCAAATGCTGACGAAACTGCGCGAGCACGGAGTGATGAATGCCCACGAGGTCGCAGGAGATGAGAATGCTTTGATCGACCACCTTGCCGCCCTCCACCGACTCAATCGCCACCGCAGCGGCGATGATCGGAGCTTCGACACTTTGCGAAATGCGCGTCCCAAACTGCCCCGCGAGCGCCACCGGCTTGTCCGGCGTGATGCTGACGGTGGACGAGCCGATGCGGAGTTCCGAGGCCTCAACGAAAGCGGAGGTCGTGAGGCAGAGGAGGATGGTGGCGAGGCTTTTCATGGCGAGGAGGGGAGGTTGCGGCTTCGTGGGTTGCAGTTCGGAAATACATTCATGGTCGTGACAAGGTGATGATGGCCAGTCCCCCACGGGTCTGGGCGGCGATGATTTCCTGGCGACCGTCGCCGTCGAGATCGCCGGACGCAACAACGCCCGTCATCCTGAGGATGGAGATAAGAGGGCAGGCAGCGAGACTATCCGCGGTCAGTGGTTTGTCTTTTTGCTGATACCAGAGAGCGATACTCGACTCATTCGTCGGGTGGAAGGCCACATCGCAGAGTTTGTCGCCATTCAGATCGGTGACGAGTAATGGCATGGCGTCTTTCAGGATCACGGTGGGGTTGGCGTTTTCAGTGAAGCCAGTCGGGCTGTTCTGAAGATACACCAGGGTTTGTCCGGCAGCGGGCATGACCAGATCGAGCTGCGAATCGCCATTCAAGTCTCCCGCCATCACCTGGCCGAGGAGCGGCTTGTCGCTGTCCATGAAAGGAGAGTTCAGGGTGACGACCTGGGCGGCGTCGGCGGGCTGAAGAATCTGCATCTTCAGAAATGGCCCGAAGTAAAGGCGGATACGGTTGTTCGACGGCACGTCCAGCTTGCCGGACGAGTAGGTGGTGAAGATGACGTCATCCGTGCCGTTGCGATCCATGTCGGCCAAGGTGGAGCGCCAGTTGTCGTTGCGTTCAGGTCCGGCGAAATAGGCCTCGCCGAATCGATCGTTACCCTGCCACTGCCGCCACGCCGCGCCGGTGAGGAAGTCCGCCAGGCCGGTCTTGTTGACGCGTCCGATGGAAAGGCTGCCGCCGCCGGTGTCATTCCCGTAGCGGGAGCGGTGCTCTTTCTCAAAGCGCTCGGAGCCGAGAAAGAGGGAAAGGCTTCGCTCCACACGGAGGCCGACGGCAAGGTCGTTGCGTCCGTCCCCATCGAAGTCGCCGATAGCGAGACCGGATGGCATGGTCGCACCCAAGGCGATGATCTTGTCCGCCGGCATCGCGAACTTCCCGCTTTTCTGGTAGAGCAGATGAAGACGGAATGCGGGAGTGCTCGTTGGCGGCTTCGTCGGCGGCGCTTCGACGAGCGCAATGTCTGCGCGACCGTCGCCATTCAGATCGCCCACAGCGATGATCATCGCCGACGGTGCGTCTGGGATTGTGACGATGGGTTCCTTCCCTTGTCCGAATGCGAAAAGCGTCAGCGTCGCCAGCAGCAGGAGGATGCAGCATGTCCGATGGCAGAATGAATAGCGGTGCATGTTGCTTCTCAGTTTCAGTTCACTCACTTCGTGGGCCGCAGCACGGCGTAGCTCAGCATGAACCACGGTGCGCCGGTCAT
This sequence comes from Prosthecobacter sp., assembly GCA_044361885.1. Lineage (GTDB taxonomy): Bacteria > Verrucomicrobiota > Verrucomicrobiia > Verrucomicrobiales > Verrucomicrobiaceae > Prosthecobacter. The sequence continues at coordinate 3,564 of JBIKIA010000119.1, forward strand.
GCTGTCGGAGGCTTCGAGATTCTCGATACGCAGCGTGTTCGGCACACCGTCGCGCAGCATCGCGCCCTTCACGGGAAAGCTCTGGGTGCTCCAGCGGTCGGACGCGAAGGGATTCTCGCCCTCGAAGACGGTGCTGCCGTTCATCTGGATGCGGATGCGGCACTTCGCTGGCGCATTGTCGTCGAGACCGGCGAGAATCAACTCCGAGTCTCCGCGCAAGGGGTAGGCTAACTGAAAGGTCGCTTGCAGGGACGGTGCCTTGGACTGGGCACCATTGATCCAGATGACATGACGGCGGGGGACGTCCTGCCAACTGTAAAATCTTGCTTCGCGGCCTGCGGTGAACTGGTTCGGCGTCAACACCACGCTGGCTTTGGCGTCGGTTTCTGTTTCATTCAACGCGAGTTCCTGGACACGGGCATCCACTTCTGTCGCTTCCTTCAGGTTGGGGTTATTCAACAGCGCCTCGAAGTATTTTTGCCGGTAGCCGACAAAGGTCCCGAGCATGAGCCAGCGGCTTTTCAGGGCGGGCGGCGCGGCTGCGTAGAGCGCGGTCAGCTTCTCGGTCTGCTGGCGGACGAGATCGACATTCCGCGCGGCGAGGGCGCTCGGCTCGAACCAGCCATAGTCGTCCATGACTTCGAGCGCTTTGAACGCCTCGACCAGCTTCGGATAGTTCTCGGGGCCTGCGAGTTTTTTCGCCGCCATCTCGCCCGAGGCCGCTGGGTCATAACCGCGATGGTTCCAGAGGGCATCGGCGATCGTCATGTTGATATACGGGTCCTCGCCATTGTAGGCGTAGAAAGCGATGCCGCGGAGGAAGGCGTCGTCATACCAGTCGCGCCAGGCCTTCATCGGCTCGCCAGGATACGCGTAGTATGGGCTGCCGTGATAGGTGCCGCAAGCGTTTTGCCAGTAGGCGGGCTTGCGCTGCGTCAGGCCTACGAACCAAGCGAGTTGCTCTGCCGTCACCTGGGTGGATTTCACCCTCGGACCGCTCCAGTAGATGTCGATGGCCTTGGGCAGCTTGCCAATGGCGGCGAGATACGCGTCTCTGCTTTCGCCGTAAGTCGTCGTGTCATCCGGCCCGGCCGCACCAAAGTAGAACGGCGGGCAGAAAAGCATGCGGAAGTGCGGATACTTCGCCGAAATGGCGGCATAGACTTTGTTCAGGAAATACACATCGGCCTCGCGCGCTGTGCCGAAGTCCCTCACATCCTCCGGACTGAGAAAGAACCGGTAGTCATCGTAGAGCAGGCAGAGACTGCCCCCGGCCTCGGCAAGCGCCAGTCCCGCTTTGACCACGAGTTGAAAATCCTCCTCAGACTTAGATCTGACCTGCCCCAGTCCAACGTGGCCACTGAAGGGAAGGATCGAATCATACCAAGTAATCTTCAGCGGCGTGAGTTGGGCACCGATCTTCTGAATGTGAGCCTTCCACGCACTGAACTGCGCCTCATCGCGCAACGGCAGCCGCCAGTCCGCCGGTTTGCGAAGCTGGCGGTAGATGACCGTGTTAGCCCGAAGAACATTGGCTCCAAACCACGCCACATTGGCCTGCTCATCATCTTTGAACGGCGTAAAGGCGCGGATGCCTGGGAACTCGGGGAAGTCCTGAATGCTCGCCGCGCGAAGCATCGGCTGTCCGTTTTGCGCCGTGATGAGTTGGTTGAACGAAGTGATGGCCCACAGCAGCCCATGAAAGTCGCGGCCCTTCAGGAACACGACATTCTGCGCTCCATTTTTCGCGGAGTGGAGAAGGTAGCCTTCCGCCTTGTCCGGAACCGCCTGTTTCCCGAGCAGCCCCTCATGCGCACCCGTCTCCCCCACGAGAATCAGCGTCCCGCCGCGATCCTCCGGCGATGCAACGACCCGTGGCTGCACACCGTTCCGCCGGAGGCGTTCGACGAGCACAGCCACACGTGGGTCCTCCGGCGCCACGTCCTTTCCGAGCAGCAGCCCGACGTTGGTCAGCGGCAAAAACTCGTCGCGGTATTGCGCCGATTGCGGCGTGGGATTGACCGTGCCGGTGTAGTAAGGAACAGCGCGGTCATCAATAGCCGCATCCGCAGCGGAAGCCCAATCAGGCGGAGACGATAGGGCAAAAACTGCAAGGAGAGTGAGCGGACGTTGGAGGATCATGCGGTTGCGTTGGCTGGCACGGAAAGTCGCCATTACAAAGACCTCTTCGTCTCACCTTCTTTCATGCCCAGGGGCATTTGGGGTGAAGGCGATCAAGCCTGGACTAGCGAAGCGATGAGGTCGTGACAAGTAGGGCAACGAGACGCCGCATGAGCGCGAAACGGCGTATCGCTTCCAGTTCTTTGAGCCCGAGTCGTGCGCGGCATGCAACAACACCTCTTGCCCCGGCTTATTGAATGCCCATCCAACGTCATGAAACCCATCGCCGCCTCCAACCGTCGCCAATTTCTTCAAAACACCGCAGCCGCGGCCTCCCCGCTGATTTTGCCCTCGGGTCTGCTGCGCGGCCAGTCGGCACGCAAGCTCAACGTCGGCTTCATCGGCATGGGCGGCCAGATTCAAGGCCACGTGAGCAAGATCGTGCAACTCGGTCATCACGTCGGCGCACTGTGCGATGTCGATTCGGCGCAGATCGAGAACTCGAAGAAGCGGCATGGCGCGGGCGTGGCCGACGCGGCAGTGTATCGCGACTACCGCGTGCTGCTTGAAAAGGAGAAGTCGCTGGATGCGGTTGTCATCGCCACACCGGACCACTGGCATGCGACGATCTGCCGTGCGGTCATGAACGCGGGAAAGCATGTGTATTGTGAGAAGCCGCTCACGCACACCATCGCGGAGGCGCGTGAGCTGCGCGAGATGTCGCGCGCGGCGAAGGTGATCACGCAGACGGGCAATCAGGGCAGCGCGTCGCCGAATCTGCGCCGCAGCATGGAGCTCATCGCCGCGGGATTCTTCGGCGCGATCAGCGACATCCACGTGTGGCATCCCACGCACAGTTGGCCGAGCGGCGAGGAGCGCCCCGCCGACAGCGATCCTATTCCCAACACGCTCGATTGGGACTTCTGGCTCGGCACCGCACCGGAACGTGCCTACAAGACCGGCATCTACCATCCGGCGAAGTGGCGCGGCTGGTATGACTTTGGCAACGGCTCGCTCGGCGACTTCTGCTGCCACGGCTTCAACATGCCCGTGCGCGCCTTAAACCTCGACTACCCGACGCGCATCGAGATTAGCGGCACCGGCATGGGCAAGGAGAGCTTCGCAGCGGCCTGCACGGTGCATTTCCACTTCGCAGCGCGTGGCGGTCGCGGCCCGGTGCGCTTGCATTTCTACACCGGCGGTGATTTGCCACCCGCAGAGGTCACCGCAGCACTGATCGGCACCTTCGGCAGTCTTCCGCGCACCGGCTGCCTGCTCATCGGCGAGCAAGGCCAGCTCCAAAGCGGCCTGTGGAACTCCGACTGCTATGTGAAACTCAACAGCGACGCGAAATTCACCGGCGCGGACAATCATCCCGCCGCCAAGCAGGTGCCCATCTCGCTGCCACGCGTCAAAGGCCACATCGACGAGTGGATCGACGCCATCCAGGGCGGGCCCAAGGTCTTCGCCGACTTTGATCTTGGTGGACACCTCACCGAGATCGGCCTCTCCGGCATCGTGGCGCTGCGCTTGCAAAAGAGCATCGACTGGGACGGCCCGAACATGAAAGCCCCAGGCCTACCGGAGGCGGACACGTTCATCCGCAAGACCGAGCGCGCGAAGTATGGGCGGGCGTGACGGATCAGTCCACGCGATGCCCACCCACCGCAAAAACCAATTCCTAGCAGCCATGAAGCACGCTCACTTTTCTCCTCTCCCCGGGCTCGTGGCGCTTGCCGCTCTCCTTTGCAGCCAAGGCAACTGCGCCGCGCAAACCACGCTGGCATCCGCGAACTGGCAGGAAAGCGCCGCCGCGCGGGCGCACCTTCTTTCCCAAGTAAAATGGTCACCAGTGGCAGAGACGATGCCGAACCGGAGAGGCGGCTTCTTTGAGAAAGGCAAGCAATATACCGGCGTGCCTTACTCCAGTGTGAGATCGGAGGGACGCTACATCGGCTTTGACATCGCCCTGCGCACGTTTTTGGCCGCCGTGGAAAATCCGCGCAGCGTGCTCTACACGGAGAATCTCACCGGCAAGGTCGCCAATGCCGCTGCTTATTACGGCAGCGTGTGCTCCAACTACACCAGCTATGCGCTGGGATGCGGCATCTGGGAGGTCAGCCGTCGCTACGGGCCACCGTCCAGTCAGGGCATCGTGCTGGTGCAGCCGCAATCCGCCGACGGTGCCCAAGTGGGCGATGTGATCTACACGCCGCACGCGACGGAGACTTCCGGTTCGCATGTGGAGATGGTTACGGCAGTGACACGGGACAATGAAGGCCGCGTGACCTCCGTGCGCATCGAAGAAAGCCGCCCACCTACCACAGCAACAACGGACCGCAGCGCGGAGAAATTCAACGCACACCTGGCCTCGAACCATAAGCAACTCTTCCGCGTCACGGACCGTAATGCCTGGCGTGGTGCGAACCGCGCAGAGCCGCTGCTCTTTCCGAACTATGAACTCGATGCCACGCCGCCCGCCATCAATCGCGCCCTCCTGCTCGATCTCGGCGACTGGGTGCCGTATCAAAAAGGCAGCCCCGTGAAGTTCCACGTCATGGACCGCGACCATCTCGGCGTGAAGTCCTTGGTCATCCAGCGCAGTGGCAAAGTAGTGGAAGAAATACCCCTCAAAGGCCCAGGCCTGCACGAGCGCACCTTCACCACCTGTGGCGACTACACCGCGCATGTCATTCACCCAAACGGCACGCAGAGCCAGGCCTGCGAGTTCGCCGTATGCGATCTCGATCTTCAACTGCCTGCCGGCCCAGTGTCGATGGCCAGAGAATGGAAAGTCGAGTTTGGCTACGAGCACATGGACGTCATCGCCGTCTATCTCTGGAACTCCGGCGACAGCTATGGCCGCCACCCTCTCTTCCTCAGCGAAGAGCAAAGAAAAACTCGTGCCATCATGATCCCCGCCGAACTGCTGAAAAAGTCAGGGACGCTGCAAGTCTGGCTCATCGGCGAGCACAAGCTCGGTCGGCTCAAGTTGAGGAAAGACATCTCGCTGGTGAAATGAACCTGAAAGTCCCCGGCATGCCGGAGGCGGACAAGTTCATCCGCAAAACTGAACGCGCGAAATACGGACACGCGTGACGGATCAGTTCGTTCATCAGCGATCCAGCACCCGTTTCCTTCCCGACGGCTGAAAGTTGCCCGACCTTGCCACGTTTACGCGCCACTTATGATGCATCGCAGAAAACTCCTCCGTCAGATGGCCGCCTCGGCAGGGGCCGCGTTTGCAGCGCCTTGGTTCCCTGGAATCAGCCAGGCGGCTTCCAGAGCATCGGGCGGGCCGAAGCGGGTGATCTTTTTCCTTCAGAATCAGGGCTTTGATCCGAGGACCTGCATTCCGGCTGGGATGAAGAGCAGCGGTTCGCTGGCCAAGGCGAAGCTGCCGGAGCCCATCGAGGCACTGGAACCCTTCAAGGAGCGGCTGCACATCATCAACGGTCTCCACGGCCTCCACACCAGCCCGTCGCACAGCGCCTTTTTCGGCGCACTCGGCGGGTATCGCGGCGACGATGGTGCGCCGCCCCTCGGGCCCACGATTGATTATGAATTGAGCAAAGTGCTGCCTCAGACGCTCATGCCTCATCTTTGCATCGGCATGGACTCGATGGAGAACATGAAGGCCAAGCCCACGGTCGCGAACCTGTCGGCCAGTGGAGCCGGGCAGCCGATCTTCATGCAGTCCAACCCGAATCACCTCTACCAGATGCTTTACGGCGGCATCTCGGATGGGGACATCCGCAAGCAGCATGAGGCTCGCTCGAGCATGTTCGACCGCATCGAGCAACTCGCCGCCGCAGATGGCAAAAGCCTGCCGATGGCCGACCAGCAGCGCTACGAGCAATACGTGAAGGGTTTCCACGACATCAATGATCTGCGGGTGCGTCTCGGCGGCGTTTCCGAGCATCTGCGGAAGTTTGCGCCGAAAGTGGATGATCGTTACACCAAGCCGCAGTTCGAAACCGACTGGCACGACGTGCTGCTCGATCTCGGCATCTCAGCGCTCAAATCGGGAATCACCAGCGTGCTCACCATCGGTTCAGGCCGCGGCGAAATCTTTGGTTCGTGGAAAGGCCTCGGCGTCGAGGAGCAAGGACACAATCTGGGGCACATGGAGCAGCCGGACAATCCGATTTGGATTAAGATCCGCCAATACAACAGCCGCATGCTCGTGAAGCTGATGGAGCAGTTGGAAAGCGTGCCCGAAGGCAGCGGCACGATGATGGACAACACGCTCATCGTTTACACCAGCAACAACGCCGACAAACAACACACCGCCGGCGCGACTTGGCCGGTGATGCTGCTGGGCAACTGCGGCGGCATTTTCAAAACCGGCTGCTTCACCCAGCTCGATGGCAAACGTCCGATCAATGCGCTCTACTCGACGCTGCTGAATGTTTCCGGCGTGCCGTGCGACCGCTTTAACCTGAGCGACAAGATGGCGGCGAAGTTCGACGCCGGCACCGGGCCGCTCAAAGAAATCCTGGTGTGATCCGTGCGCTCTTGATTGGTTTCTTCGGCCTCATGGCAACGGTTTGTGCCCAAAACTGGCCGCAGGCGTCCGGGCCGAACCTCAACTGGAAAATCGAAGGGCCTGAGCCGCCGCTCACGTGGTCGGTTGTGGGCGGCAAAAACATCCTCTGGCGCACAACGCTGCCAGAGGGCGGACAAAGCGCGGTGACGATCTGGGGTGATCGCGCCTTCGTCACGACGCATCGTCCGATGGATGAAACCAGCGACCGGCTGGAGCCCAACATCGTCGGCTACTGCCTGGAGGCGAACACGGGCAAGATTCTCTGGACCGTCGATCTTCCAGGCACGGACCCGGTGCAGACGGCGGGCATTTTCAGCGACGGCACCGTCTTTGCGCCCATCGCCGATGGCGAGCACGTGTGGTTCTTCAATCGCTGCGGCTCGATGGGCTGCTTTGATTTCAATGGCAAGCCCGTGTGGCTCCGCGAGTTCCGCCCGCTCACTCGCCACGCGAACCGCGAATGCGAACCCATCCTCGTGGGCGACAAGATCATCACGGTCGAGGTCCGCAACCCAGAGGCTGGGATGCAAATCGAACGCCACAAGCCAGTGCCGCCGGGCATCGAGCCGCGCGATGTGTGGACCTACCTGCACGCGATCGACAAGAGAACGGGCAAAGTCGTGTGGATCGAAGAAGCGGGCACCTGCGTCCACAACACGCCCATGGCCGGGCAGTTGGCAGATGGACGCTGGGCGGTGGTGCATGGTCGCGGCGGTGGCCATGATCCTTTGGAGAAACCCTATGGT
>JBIKIA010000596.1:0-3288 GCA_044361885.1 Prosthecobacter sp.
AAGTAAGCTTGCACTCCGAGTTCTACATCGTGGAGCGGGTGATCAGAATCGAACTGACGTATCATGCTTGGGAAGCACGTGTTCTACCATTGAACTACACCCGCGAGATTGTCCGTGTGCCGACACTGAGTTTTGGCGCGGGCAACATGGATGTCAATCCTGCGGCACGTTTACTTCCGGCGGCCGGGAATTTCGGTGCTGGCGCCTGCGCCGAGGATTTCGTCATCGACGATGTCATAACCGACGACCTCGACCTCACCCCGACGGATCTTTTTCTGTGCCATGGCGATGGAGATCCAACGGAACTCCTCATTGTTGTCGAGCAGCACCTTGATGACCATGGTGAGTGGAACAGCGAGGAACATGCCGAGCGGTCCCCAGAGCCAGCCCCAGAAGATGACTGAAAGGACAACAACGAGAGCCGAGATGCCGAAGCGATTTCCGAGAAGCTGTGGCTGCACAAAGTTATCGAGGCTGAAGTTCACAAGACCATATCCGATGGCGACTCCGATGGCGCCGCTGGTGCCGTGTTGCACGAGAGCCTCGACGATGGCGGGGATGCTGGCGGCGCTCGATCCCACGGCTGGAATGTAATTGAAAACAAAGGCGAGAATGGCCCAGAGCAGGGGATACTGGAGATCCAGGAACCAGCACCACGTGCCTGCCAGGACGCCAGTGAGCGCACTGATGAGGGTCTTCACACCGAGGTATTTCTGGATGTCCGTAGCGCTGCGCATGAGGCCACTGAGGTCTGGGCCGCCTGCCTGTCTGACTGCTACGAGTCGCCGTTCGGTGCCTTGGGCTTCCATGAGGATAAACATCATCAGGATGAGCACCATGATGAGTCCGGTGAGAAACACGGCTACGGTGCCGAAGGTGGAGCCGAGCATGGAACCAAGAGACTTCACCACGTCCTGCTGGGTGGCGTAGCTGATGAGTTGATTCCAGTCGAAGAGGTTGTCGATAGCCGCCTTGGCATCCGTCACTCCATTGTCCTGAAGCCATCCAGCAAACTCATTCATGTGGGTTTGCAGGCCGCGAAGGTAGCGGGGCAGATCCTTGTTAAAGCTCATCAGCAGTCGCACGGCGAGGGTGATGATGCCTGCGAGCACGCTCAAATTCACCAGCATGGTCATCCCGAGGGCGATAGGGGAGGGGATGCGCTTTTTCACCAGCCAGCGCAACAAGGGGAAGCTCAATACCGCGAGAAAGAAGGCATAAACGATGGGCACGAGCACGCCCGCTGCCTGTTTCATGCCTGCCAGCACGACAAACAAACAGGCAAGTGAGATGAGCATTCGAGTGCCCTTCTGGCCCCAGTTGTCGTGCTTTTCGGTGTGTTCTTGATCGGTTGTCATCTCGGTAAGGCAAAGCTCTCTGACAATACGAAACGGCACAAGAGAAAAGACCTGCTTTTGTCACAGCAAGACCTGTCGAAGTGATCTCGCCGGGGTTGCACGGCGTAGAAGAGTCCGTATTCTCGCCCACCATGTTCGCCTCTTCCCGCCGCTCATACTCCCTCCTCTGGCTGCCGTTCTGCTTCATCGCCGCTGCACTCGTGCTCCGCTGGCTGAAGCTCACCTCACCGGGCATGAATCTGCTGCCAAACTTCTCTCCCTGGATGGCACTGGCTTTCACTGGAACGCTGGTCATGCCGCGTGTGCTGCCTTGGTTCGTCTGGCCGCTCGCCATGCTTGGCATCAATCTCGCCGCTCTTGGTACCGGTTCAGCCTTCGATTTCGAGAGCCTAGCGATCTACGCCATGTATGCTGCGGCCGCCTTTGCCGCATCAAGAATGCGTGGCGAGCTGAGCGTGCTCCAGTCACTCCTCGGTGTCGTGCTTTGCAGCGTGATCTTTTATATCGTTACCAACACCGCCGCATGGTTCGCCGTGCCGGCTTACGCAAAGACTTTCGACGGCTGGGTGCAGGCGCTGACGGTGGGTTTGCCCGCGTATGCGCCGACCTGGGCCTTCCTGAAAAGCTCACTGATCAGCGATCTCAGTTTCAGCGCGTTGCTGCTCGTGGCCTTCAATGCCGAAGCTCGTCTTCGTTCCTCGGTCACGATGCCTTGGCTGACGCGCGCGGCAGCCTGACCTGAGCTCCCATGAAGACGCCGCCCCTGCCGGGAGTCCGTCCTCATGGCCGCGGTGCGGCGGTGAATACGGAGCAGCGCTTCTCCGAGCTTCAGGTGCAGTATGATCCGGGTGAAGAGCCACCCAGAGTGGCTACGAAGATATTTCGTGATCACTCCAGTTCCATCATCTCGCGGCATAACAGCCCGGACCTGCCCTTCGCTGCGAGTTTGAACCCGTATCGCGGCTGCGAGCATGGCTGTGCCTACTGCTATGCCCGGCCCACACACGAGTGGCTCGGCTTCTCTGCTGGGGTGGATTTCGAGAGCCGCATCGTGATCAAAGAAAACGCGCCAGCCCTGCTGCGAGCTGAGTTGGCCAATGAGAAGTATGTGCCGGAGAATCTTTCCCTCAGCGGCGTCACTGATCCTTATCAGCCACTGGAGAAGAAGCTGCAAATCACGCGCGGCTGCCTTGCCGTTCTTGCTGAGTGCCGGCATCCAGTGGTCTTGATCACGAAGAATCACCTCATCACGCGGGACATCGACCACCTCGCTGAGTTAGCACGCTTTCAGGCCACTGCCGCCTGCATCTCCATCACCACGCTGGATGCCGATCTCGCGCGGAAAATGGAGCCGCGTGCGTCATCACCGAAGATGCGTCTGGAGGCCATTCGAGCCCTGCACGAAGCCGGAATCTCAGTCGGCGTTTCCATTGCTCCGATCATCCCCGGTCTGAACGACAGTGAGATTCCCGCCATCATGCAGGCGGCGAAAGAGGCTGGCGCGCAGTTCGCAGGCTACACCGTCGTGCGGTTGCCATTCAGCGTGAAGGATGTCTTTGCCCTCTGGCTGGAGGAGCACTTTCCCGGGATGAAAGACAAGGTGCTGGGCCGCATTGAGGAGACTCAGGGTCGCACACTGTCCCATGGTGACTTCGGCAAGCGTCTCAAAGGCGTCGGCGTCTGGGCTGATCAGGTGGCGCAGATGTTCAAGGTTTCGCTCAAGCGCGCTGGCATGTTGCATCGCAGTCCCGAAGTCAGCGCAGGGCACTTTCGTCGCCCGCAGGTTGGCGGGCAGATGGAACTTCACTTCTAATCTGAAGCGCTCTACAGAGAAACCACGCCACATGCCACCATGAACGAAATTGACGAGTCTATCGCCTTAAAGGAACAGCTCGACTACTACCGAGCGAGAGCCAGCGAGTATGATCAA
>JBIKIA010000182.1:0-8653 GCA_044361885.1 Prosthecobacter sp.
GGTCTCCTCTCCCCGAGGGTGCATGTCGAATCTAATGGGAGGCGGTTTCGGGGAGAGGCTGGGTGAGGGGCAGAAACGACAGATGCCTGCTTTCCCCTCACCCCAACCCTCTCCCCGGAATCGGGCACAGCGTGTATTCCACCTGCACTGCCGGGGCGAGGGAGCCTGACTGCGGCCAGCCCCGCCGTTGACACCGCCCCGCATCTCTCAACCATGCGCGCCCCATGCGTCTCCGCTCTTTCCAAGGTCTCGTTCCCGCTCCCCAGCACGCCGCCGATGTTGCCGCTGTGCCTTATGATGTCGTCAACCGCGAGGAATCCTACGCGCTCGCTCACGACAAGCCTTTGAACCTCCTGCATGTGGACCGTGCGGAGATCGACCTGCCGCTCTCGGTCGATCCTTACTCGGCGGAGGTGTATGCGAAGGCTCGCGAGAATTTCCTGAAGCTCCAGGCGGCTGGCGTGCTGGTGCGCGAATCGGGCCGTGCGCTGTATCTGTATCGCCAGACCATCGGCAGCCACAGCCAGACGGGTCTCGTCGGCGTCTGCCACACGGAGGATTACGAGAAGGACGTCATCAAAAAGCACGAGAAGACCCGTCAGGACAAAGAGGACGACCGCACCCGTCTCGTGGACTCGCTGAGCGCGAACACGGGCCCCATCTTCCTGACCTATCGCGGCACGAAGAGCATCGATGCAATCATCCAGGGCCATATGCAGGCGAATGTCCCGCAGCACGACTTTAAGGCGGCGGATGGCGTGCAGCATCAAGTCTGGAAACTGTCTGCGGGCACTTGTGTGGCGCTGGAGTCCCTCTTCACGAGTGATGTGCCTGCCGCCTATATCGCCGACGGACATCACCGTGCGGCCAGCGCCTTCCGCGTGAGCAAACTGCGCCGTGAGCGCAATCCGAGTCACAACGGAGGCGAGGACTACAACTGGTTCCTCTGCGTGCTCTTCCCCGGCAACGAGCTGAAAATCCTGCCCTACAATCGCGCCATCAAAGATCTCAATGAGCGCACGCCAGAGGCCTTCCTGGCCGAAGTGAGCAGCATCTTCACGGTCAAACCAACCGACGTGAAATCGCCAACGCTGCCCGGCCATGCGAGCATGTATCTCGGCGGCAAGTGGTATGACTTAGCCTGGAAAGCCGCCCCAGATGCGAGCCCGATCGATCTACTGGATGTCAGCATCCTCCAGGACCGTCTTTTGAAGCCTGTGCTCGGGATCGACGACCCCCGCACGAGCAAGCGCATCGACTTCATCGGCGGCATCCGCGGCACGGCGGAGCTGGAAAAGCTGGTGGACGCAGGCGACCACGCCGTGGCTTTCTCCATGCATCCCGTGACAGTGGATCAGCTCATGGCCATCTCGGACGCGGAGCAGATCATGCCGCCAAAGAGCACCTGGTTTGAGCCGAAGCTACGCTCCGGGCTTTTCATCCACACGTTCTGAGGCAGCGGCTTCGTCCAGCTTTCCACGGATCATTCGCAGCACAAACAGGCAGGACATGGCGGCGGAGATCATCTGCACCAGCACGGTGGAGAGGGCGATCCCTGCCGCGCCGTAACGCTGCATGAGGAGCCAGTTGAAGGTGGCGTTTCCGACGACTGCCACGGAGGCGAGCACGATGATGAATCGTGTGGCCTGCATGGCGACGGCGACGCGTGAGGCGAGACTGCCAAGGATGTAAAAAGGAATCTGCAAAGCGGCGAAGCGGAGCACATCCGCGACACGCTGTGTGTTCTCCGCCGTGAATGAACCGCGCTCGAAAAGCAGCGCGATGATCCAGGGTGCGAGCAAGGAAAGCAGCAGAGCCGCAGGCAGGGCCGCTGCCAAAATAATGCCGGCACTGCTGAAGAGCTGGCGCTTCACGCCGAGCCAGTCACGGCGCGCTACTTTGTCGGCAAAGTAAGGGAAGAGCACCTCGCAGCTCGGTGCGGCAGTCACGGCGAGGATGATGCCGCAGACTTTGTCCGAGTAGCTGAGCACGGACACGCTGCCCGCTTCCAGCCAGGAGGCCATGGCCTGATCGATGACGACAGCCATGTTAAAAATGGCACCTGCCACGAGGAAGGGCACGGAACTGCGCAGCACGCCGCGAACTTCAGGTTCCCAATTCTTCAGACAGCTCAAGACGAAGGAAGGCGAAAGGCCATCGCGCCGCCAGAGCACAAACATCAGGATGCCAAGATGCAGCGCGCCACCAGCGACGGTGCCATGCACAAGTGTGCTCACATCTGCTGTCGCATGATTCACAAGCAGCCAGAGGATGATGACGAGTGGCACGGCCATCGGTGCGGCAGCGGCCACGGTGAAATGTTTGTCGGCACGCAGCCAGGTCCCGAGCTGGTAGCTGATGCCGAGACAGGCCATGAAAGGCAGCAGTTCACGCATCACGCCGACGGCTAGCGCCTGCTTTTCAGCTGAGAAGCCACGCGTGGCCCAGCCGACGAAATGAGGGGCGAGAACAAACAGCACAGCCGCTGTGACGAGAAGTATCAGCGCATGGATCAGCGAACTCTGCACCGCCAGTCGCTTGGCGCGGGCAGGGCTCTTTTGATGCATGACCTCGGCATACTTCGGCAGAAAAGCCTCCGGCAATCCGCCACCGATCAGTGCTGCGATGAAGGTCAGCAGCGCAAACGAGAACATGAATGCATCGAGCGCATCGCTGATGCCGAACTGCCGGGCCACGGCGGCGTCCTTCACAAACGACACAGCTTTGGAAACCACCGTCAGCATCGCGACGATGACGAAGCCTGACACCATGCGCGAGCCGAGACCTCGGGTGATGAGGGCTCTGGCCAGGGTGGAAAAGCGGAGGGCGAGGGAGCGCAAGCTACCAACTATAAGAGCCGCTCCAGCCATGGGCAAACTCCCTCCCTGTTCTGAGGCAACAAAGTTGGAGACAATCACGAGAAGGCATCCCATAATGCGTGCCCGTTATCCCGTCATGACTGAGCCTGAAACGACATCTGATACACCAGCCGCACCCATCCCTTCTGCGGCTGCGGTGGATCTTACCGAACTGAAAATGATGCCAGCCTGGGTGTCCGGCATGAGCGGAGGCAGCACCACGGACCTGAGCCGCTATGAGGAACGCGAAGATCGCGGTCCGCGTAGTGGCGGATTCGGCGGTGATCGCCGTGATGGCCCTCCAGGGCGTCGGCCCGGCGGTGGTGGCGGCTTTGGTGACCGCCCGCGTCCAGCCGGCGACGGCCAGGGACAGCGCCCGGCTCGTCGTGACGGTCCTCCCGGTCAGGGTGGCGGTCCACGTCGTGATGGCCCTCCAGGTCAGGGCGGTGGTCCGCGTCGTGATGGTCCTCCTGGCCCACGTCGCGATGGCCCTCCGGGTCAAGGCGGCGGCCCGCGCCGCTTTGGTGATCGTAATCGTGAAGATGCCCGCCCGCAGCGCGAATGGGTGGAGATGCCCCGTGATATCCAGGTAGTCATCGAGCCCGAAGACAAAGCAGCGGAAGCACTCGCCACTCACATCCGCACGAGCGGTCATGCCTTCAGCATGTTTGATGCCGCACGTCTTGTGTTGGCCGATGGGGATCGTTTCCATGCGCGCTACCTTTGCACGGCTGAGCGCAGCGGCGGTTTGTTTGCCACCAAAGATGGCGGCCTTTTCCTCACTCGTGAAGAGGCTCTCCAGCATGTCATGCGCAGCAAGGCGCTGGATGCCTTTTATCGTTCCGAAGAAGTGGAGCTCGAAGAACCGAAGGGCGACTTCAAGAGCATCGGCATCTGCGGCATGAGCGGCGAACTGCTCGGCCCCCCGAGCCATCATAGCTTCCAGTCCACCATTATTCGCCTGCATCGCGAGCGCTTCTCAACGCTGCCGCTGGAGGAGTACAAACGCCGCGTTCGGGTGGAGACCAGTCCTGAGCGTGTCGCTGAATGGAAAGAGAAGCAGAAAAAAGGTCATCGCTGGGTCTGGCTGCTCGATCAGCCTGCCGAAGGCGCTGAGCCACTGGCCCTGACCACTCGTGCTGAAATGGAATCCCATTTCCGCCGCATTCATGGCGATGCAGCTGTGTCCGAAGTGCGCGATGGCACCGTGTCTGGCAACATCGACAAATCGAAGCTCACGCATGTGCTCTTCATCATGCTGCGTCAGGGTGTGGACAATGCCCGCAAGCATCTCTTCGACATGTCCCAGAAGCTCGGCTCCGGCTTCGAGCGTCGTGGGTTGAAACTCTTCAAGCGCCGCGCGGGCAAGCTCTTCGTGAGTCGAGTGAAGCCAAAGGCCATCGATCCAGGCGTTGTCTTCTCCGAGCGTGTGGCCAAGATTGTCGAAGTGCTGAAAGGCAAGACCGGCATCCTGCTGCACGACCTCGTCGAAGCCATCTGCCCCTCCGCTCCGGTGGCACCTGCTGCTGAAGGCGAGGCCGCCGCTCCTACGAAGATCGCACCCACGGACGAACAGATCGGTGTCATCAAAGACATCCGCTGGCTCGCGAACGAAGGTTACGTCATCGAATACAGCGACGGCATGGTCTTCCTCGGCGTTCAGGGCGAGCCCCAGCCTGCTCCAAAAGCGACTCCAGCGCCTGCTGCCGCCAAAGTGGAGACAAGTCAGGCAGCCCCCGTGACTGAAAGCGCCGCCGAAGCTCCTGCTGAGGAAGCTGCACCGGAAGTCGCTGTGGAGCAGAACGTTGCTGAGGAAGTCGCCGCAGATGAAGATGCCACCGAGTCTCCTACTGAAGAAGCCCCTGTGGCGTCCGAGGCTGTCGAGGTGGAAGCGTCTGCCACTGAAGTGCCTGTCGAGAACGCGAGCGCAGAGCCCATCGAACCGACCTCCACGGATAAATCTTCGGAATGATGTCAGCGTGCGGGTGAATCTCTTTCGTCCCTTTGATGCACCAACCAGGAAGTGAATAAGCGCGAAGCGTCCTGGGGGGCGGTGTCGGTAATCGGAGTATAATCTGATTCACGGCACTTTGATTGGGACCACCTGCACATAATTCCTTACCGCAGGTTTCTGAGGGACGGTATGGGTGGTCCCACTCGCGTCGTGCCATGCCAGCGAGGTGGAAGGGCCTCCGTCCAGATTCAGCGCTTGGTGAACAGGGCACTCATCCATGATGCCGGGCGTCGTGAGCAGTGACGCGAGTTCAGTGAGTCCGACTGGACCCGCCACGCCAATGCACCAGCGCTTGCCTCCATCAGTTGCGATAAAGGTGCGGGGAACCCGAGCTTCCTGCCGGGTCCTGGGCAAGGGGACACCCGCACTCACGAGGCGTGGCCCGCACTCGATTAGCTGGGTGATGTCAGGACCATCACGAAAGTCTGCCTCCGCCACCAACGCCATACCGGACGGCCTGACAACCAGAGCACCCGTCGAACTGCCGACCGGAGCGAACGATCCTGTCCGCACGGCGTCGGCGATCTCCAGACCGCTTGGGTGGAAGCCCTCTGGGGAAAGACCGAAATAACCTCCATTGCAGATCGCCAGACCATCTTCGAGCATTTCCGAGGCTGGTTTGGCCTTCATCAGTTTTTGCTGGGATAGGATTCGAATGGAGCAGTGATCCGAATCAAAGACCACCAAAGTCAGCTTTACGTCCACCGGCCCTTTCGTCTCCATAACGATGAGCCGCGCACCGTGGCCGAGGTCTGTCACGGTGGACTCGCCTGAGATCGCCCATGATCCGTAGTTGTTTAGAATCAGGTAGCCGATCAGAGTGAGCAATAGAGAACAAAGGAACCATGTCGTGAAGCGCATGGTGAGAACATGGCATGGGGTTACACTGAGAGGCAATGCTCTATTATACGGACTAGGACGCTTCGCGCCTAGCGTGACTGTTTCAGTTCATGAAGTCGCGATCACGAACTCCTCCACGCGATCTTCGGCATCGAAGAAGATGTAGATCTTGTTTCCATTCATCCGCACAAAAACACAAGCATAGTGGGTGGCTGGTCTCTCGGGCAAAGGCCGCCATCCTGTCATTTGAAAGCGCTCTCCAGGCTTTAGCTGCTCCTCTGGGCGATGCTTGAAGTAAGCAAACACTTCGGCGCGATTTGGTCGATGACTGAGAAAGTCGCGATCCTCGGCTGTTTGAAAAAAATAAGGATAAACGAGAGCCTTGTAAAATATGAGGCCAGAGCCAGCAAAGAGCCCTATTGCCAAGAGTAGTTGGAGCGCGGTGATGACGGTTTTTTTCATGTCGCTCAGCTTATCTTAAAGCCTGTAATCCAGGCTAACAAAATCCAGCAGCTTCACCAGCACGGTGCGCCACAGGGGTTGGGTGGGGCCGTGAAGCAAAGTGGTGCCGCTCATTCCGGGGCGGAGGGCTTGGTCGGGATTGGGGAGTGAGACGAGGACGCCGTAGGTTGTCTCCAGCGGGGTGAGGCGGCCTTCTGCATCAGGCTGGGCGGCGAGATCTCCGCCGAGGGTGGCGACGAGGTTTTGGGGCAGGTCACGAGTCGGCGGGGTTTTGGTGTCGGAGATGACCTGACCTTCGAAGGTGCGGGCGGGCATGGCGGGGACGCGGAGTTCGACTCGCTGTCCGGCGCGGATGTGGCGTGCCTGTCGTTCGTTCAGCGGGATGTAGATCTGGATGGGATCGAGCGCGGCGATCTCGCACACGGCATCGCTGGGGCGCAGGCTCGCAGCGGCGAGGCGGTGGAGATCGGGGGTGATGACGACGCCTGCTCTGGTGGCGCGAAGGGTGAGGCGTGATTCGATGCGATGGGCTTCCTGCACAGCGGCTTCGGCTTGGGCGAGGCTGGCTTGGGCTTGCTTATAAGCGGCGGGTTCGGCGGTGCCGATGGTGAGATCGAGTTCACGACGGGCGCGCTCGCGGCGCAGTTCGGCGGCGCGGAGATCGGCGGTGACTCGCGGGCTGGAAAGAGTGGCGATGACATCGCCAGGCTTCACTTCCTGGCCGGACTTCACGGCGATGTGGGTGATGCGTCCGGCGACTTCGGCGCGCACGAACTCTGAATTGATGGGCTGGAGCACGGCGGGGCGCTCGATCTTCACGGGCCAGGGCACTTGCAGCACGAGCGCGAGCAGCAGGACGAATCCACCGAGCATAAGCCACGGACGGCGGCGGCCATGCGAGGTGCTGTCGGGTGCTGAAAGCTGCTTTTTAAAGAAGGCGACCACTGGGACGATCAGCATGGAGACAAACGCGCCGATGCCAAGCCAATCGCCCAGCCACGCGAGGCCGTAGGGCATGAGTAGGTGATGGAAAATCATGGCGATGCCGAGGGTGATCTGGAGCAGGTAGAGCTGCGCGGCCACGCTGTAGAGAACGAACCAGCCGCGTCGGCGCTGGGGGAGGATGGCTTGATTCGCGGCGCTGCCGCCATCGCTGCCGAAGACGAGTTTTCGCGCCATCTCGCTCACACACATCTGGGCTTTCGCGCGGAGGTTCGGCACGTCGAGCAGGTCGGTGAGGATGTAGTAGCCATCGAACTTCATCAGCGGGTTGGCATTGAAGAGCACGGTCCACACGCTGGTGATGAGCATGAGATTGAAGAGGAGTTGTTGGGTCGGTCCAGGCTGCGAGATGGCCCAGAGCAGTGTGGCGAGCGCGGCGATCACCAGTTCGATGTAGATACCGGCGGCGGCGACGAGGATACGGTGTCGTTTGTTCGGGAAGAGGTAGCTGTCCGTGACGTCGGCGTAGAGGAAGGGTGAGAGGACGATGATCATCGCGCCCATCTCATGCACCTCGCCGCCGTAGTGTTTGCAGGTCAGACCGTGGCCGAACTCGTGGATGACCTTCACCACGATGGTCAGCGCCCAGATGGTGGCGAGATTCGGCAGCGTGAGGAAGTCATTCAGCGAAGGCGAGATGCGCGGCCATTCGATCATGAAAACAGTGAGCCCGGCCAGGAAGATGACGAAGCTCAGCGCCATCCCCGTCCACGACCAGACCCAGCGCATCCGCCGCTCCATGCGGATGAGCAGCGCGTCGGGATCGAAGAGCGGGATCTTCAAAAACAGAGCCTTCATGAACAGGCCCCAGGGCGTGACGACGGGCCTGCGTGCAGCTTCCATCTTCTGCTGCTGTCGGACACCGGCGGCAGTGGCTTCGAGGAATCCGCTGAGCAGCAGTTCGTTCGCGAAACGTGTGATGCGCTCGGTGAGTTCATCGCGCGTGTGCTTCAGCGCGGCCTGCGGCTGCTGCTGGAGAAAGGCGGTGCGGATGGCCGCGACGTTGCGTTTGCCATCGAAGAGCGAGGCGAGCGCGAAGTCCTCAGATGGCAGCCGGAAGTACTTCAGCGAGAGCGGGTCTTTGATGATGGCGTAGGCCCGTCCTTCAAAGAGCTGATGACTGATGTTCAGGTCCGACCTCAGTGCGGAAGGCAGCGTGCTGTCCACGCCGTGCGGCGCAGCGGCATCGGTGACTTGAATGACGATGGACGAATTCACGAATGACGAAAGGTGCTGAGGTTTCGTCATTCGTCATTCGGGCTTTGTCATTCCCCGTGGGCTATCCTCTCGCAGCGAGAGACAGCTCAATGATCCGCGTGCAGAGTTCGGGGAACTCGATGCCGATGGCGCGGGCGGCTTTGGGCAGGAGGCTGCTGCTGGTCATGCCGGGGATGGTGTTGATCTCGAGCACGAAGGGCGCGTTGTCGCTGGCGCGGAGCATGACATCGACGCGGCCATAGACTTCGGTGCCGCAGCT
>JBIKIA010000599.1:0-3270 GCA_044361885.1 Prosthecobacter sp.
TCACCGCCATCCGCGTCGCACGTCGTCTGGTGCAGCAGGCGCATCCTGAGATGCTGCGTGACGTTATCGCGAAGGTCGTGAAGGACACTTCGCCTGCGGTTCGCCGCGAAGCAGCGATTGCGTTGAGGTTTGATCCATCTATCGCTGGCAGCGAACTCTGTTCGGACATTGTAGAACAGATTCATTCGTCTGACCGCTGGATGATCGAAGCACTCGGTATTGCAGGTGACTTGGGGTGGCAATCGAGGGCCGAAACCCTCTCTGATAGAGCCTTCAAGAACGGCGCTATCGGATCGAAGAACACTTCCCAGATGGAGATTTCATTTCGGGTCCGGACGGGTGATGCAGCTAAATCTCACGCGCTCGCATTGACGACCGATTTGGGGGCGATTGAGCCGTGGATCAAAGCAAATTCATTCCGTTTCCTCCGCTCCCTCCAACTGCTCTCCTACAAACACCCCGCCGAAGTCTCCTCCGCTGCTTTGACCATCTTCCTCAAAGCCGACGCCGAAACGGCCCTCGCCTCCACCGCACTACTCGACCGCAACACTATCACCTCCAATCCCGAGGCCAAGGCGCGGCTGGATGCGCTGCTGAAGCCTGTCATCGGCAAGGCAGAGTTCATCGACCTCGTGCAGCGGCTCAATTTGACCGGGTTTGAGCAGGAACTCGTCGATTACATCACCGCCCATCCCGAGGCGGGCGAATCCATCAACGCCGCACGCATTCTCGCCGCGAACGTCGGCAAGACCGTGGCCTTCCTCACGAAGGCAGATGCCGCCTCGGCGAAGAAGCTCGTCGCCGCGCTCGGCAAGGTCAGCGACCGGCCCAGCGTGGCCGTTTTGAACCAAGCCTTCTGGCCGGAGAAGCGCGACGACGTGCGCCGCAGCATCGTCGAAGCCCTCGCGCTCAGCAGCGAAGGCGGACGCGCCCTCCTGAAATGGCAGAGCGAGAAAAAACTGCCCGACACCGTCAAAACCACCGCCGCGCTCGCCCTCAGCCGCAGCACCGATGCCGGACTGCGCAATCAAGCCGCCACCGAACTCCCGCTGCCCGCCGCGCTCGGTGCCGAGAAATTCCCGCCGCTTGCCGACCTCATGAAGCTCAAGGGTGATGCGTCAAAGGGGCAAGCCATGTTCATGCAGGCCGGCTGCGTGGCCTGCCATCAGGTCAAAGGCCAGTTCATCAACTTCGGCCCCGACCTCACGCAAATCGGCAACAAACTCAGCCAGGACGGCCTATTCACTGCCGTGCTGTATCCCAGCGCCGCCGTGGAGCACAGCTTCGGTGGCCTCAGCGTCACCACGAAAGAAGGCCTGCAAGCCATGGGCTACATCATCAGCGAAACCGGAGACGAACTCACCCTCAAGATCGCCGGAGGAGCCGCCATGCCTATCAAGAAAGCCAGCATCACCAAGCGCGAGGAAATGAAGGACTCTCTCATGCCCCCCGGCCTGGCTTCTGCCATCGGCCCGCAAGGCCTGGCCGATCTCGTGGCCTATCTCCAGACGCTGAAGTAGCGCGAGCGCGTCTCGAGTAGAACGAGATTGCATCTCGTACACTGGTGCATCGAGATTTCATCTCGATGTCTCAGGGTGAGTTGAAAACTCACCTCACCAGTTTACGAGTTAAAAACTCGTTCTACTGCTCGCCCAAACTCGTTCTCCCATGGATCTCGAACGCCTCCGCCCGCCCAAGGACTTTGTCGGCTTCGACCCACTCGGAGCGTTCCGAAACTATGAGCGAAACCTCCCTCACTGGCGGCAGCCTGGCGCGACTTACTTTCTCACCTTTCGCCTGAATGACTCGCTGCCAGCGGAGGTGCTCGAAGACTATCAGCGCGAGCAGCAAGCCATGCGCGAGCGCATCGCCCGCGAGTTGGACCGTAGTGGTTCGGTGAGCGAATCGACTTTCGAGGACTATGAAGCCTTCCAACTCCGCACCTGCCGGAAGATCGAGCGCGTGCTGGATGAAGGTCACGGTGCCTGTCCGCTCAAACAGCCTGATCTTCGCCAGATCGTCACGGATGCTCTCCTCCACTTTCAGGGTGACCGCTGCGAGATGCATGGCCTCGTCATCATGCCCAATCACGTTCACCTCGTCGTTCAGCCGCTCGGGGATCACCAGCCCGAAGACCTCCTGCATTCCTGGAAACGATTCGCCTCCCGCGAAATCAACCTTCGGCTTCGCCAGGAAGGTCAGCTATGGCAGCATGACACTTGGAATCGGATCATTCGTGATGAGACCCACTGGCTCAAAGCCATGCGTTACACCCTGCGCAATCCGGAGCGCGCCCACCTCTGGGATGGCGAGAGCACCGTCTGGTGGGATCATCGCTTGATGGGTGACACCTGCCGCGTGGCCGAAGAGGTGGATGATGAGCCCTGGTAGAACGTGATTGAGGCTCGACGTAGAACGAGTTTTCAACTCGTAAACTGGTGCATCGAGATTTTATCTCGATGATCAAGGGTGAGTTGAAAACTCACCCCACCAGTGTACGAGATACAATCTCGTTCTACAGTGCATCGAGATTCCATCTCGATGGCGTAAGGTGAGTTGAAAACTCACATCACCAGTTTACGGGTTGAAAACTCGTTTTACATGCTCCGCCTCTCCCTCAAGATGCTCTTTGGCGATACCGCCAAGTTCCTCATGCTCGTGGCGGGGCTCCTGTTTGCCACGTTTCTGATGGCTCAGCAGAGCGCCGTCTTCTGCGGTCTCATGAGCTGGACCACCGCCACGCTGAAAAACGTCCCCGCTCCCATCTGGGTCGTCGAGGCGAAGGTGGAGCAGGTGAACGAGACGAACCCGCTGCTCGACACTGACGTGGCCCGCGTCCGCAGTGTGGACAGCGTGGCATGGGCCGCGCCCATTTTCTCCGGCATCCTGCGTGTGCGGCTGGGGAACGGCAGCTTCAAAATCATCCAGCTCATGGGCATCGACGCCACCACCTTTGCCGGAGCACCGGCCAAGCTGAAGGCTGGTGACATCCGTGACCTTCGCCTGCCTCATGCCGTCATCATTGATGATCTCGCCGTCACCCGCCTCGCCGAGGTCAAAGGCACGCCGGTGAAGATCGGCGACATGTTTGAGATCAACGACCAGGAAGCCCGCGTCGTCGGCATCGCCGACACCGTGCAGAGCTTCACCGGCGGCCCCTATGTCTGGACCACCTACGAGCGCGCTTTGCAATACGCCCCGCCGCAGCGGAAGATGCTCTCCGCCGTCATCGCCGCTCCGCGTGAGGGCGTGACTGAGGAACAATGCGTC
>JBIKIA010000120.1:0-10886 GCA_044361885.1 Prosthecobacter sp.
TGGTGCTGAACTAATCTGGCACAAGATCCACCCAGAAAGCACGGTGATTTTTGCATGGAGAGCAAAAAAGCCTCCGCCGCTCAGCCCCGTTGCTCTTCACGAGCTGCCAATTCCAGCACTCGCAGCGTCTCGCGGACATTTGTTTCGAGGTCGAGCGGTTGGCTGCTCGGCACGGGGCGGGCGGTCGGGCAAGCTTTCCAGAAGCGGATGGCTTTCTCCAAGGCCCCGAGGTCGGCTGGATCGGCGAGCACATGGCCGTTTATGCCTTCGTCGATGAGTTCAGCGGCTCCATTGAAGGCGCTGGTGATCACGGGCAAACCGCTGGCGAGCGATTCAGCGATGACGTTTGCGCAGGGCTCATAGATCGGTAAAAAGGTCATCAGATCTGCGGCGGCGTAGGCGTCTTCGACGTTCTTCATCGGTCCGGCGAGGATGACATTCGGCGGCGGGTTGGCGAGGTGGCCTTTGCCGACGACGAGCAGCTTCACCTTCGGCTCGGTGCTCTGCCAGAGGCGCATCAAATGGACGAGGAAGCCGAGGCCCTTGCGCTCCCAGCCGGAGCCCACGAAGAGCAGCACGAAGTCATCTTCAGCGAGTCCAAAGCGAGCACGGGTGGCAGAGCGGTCGCCACGCTGGAAGCGGGAGACATCGACACCGTTGCGCACGAGGTGGATGCGCTCGGCAGGGAAGGGGAATCGAGCCAAGATCTCCCGCCGGACCATGTCGGAATTCACAATGATGTACCGCGTGTTTGCAGGATCGAAGGTGCGGGATTCAAGTGCCTTCATGTTCGCATGAAAGGCCCCCATGCCGACGAAGGGCCGCCTCCACCAGGTGGCGTATCGCTTCCGCTGCTCCAGCCACACCGCATGGACGCCATCACCCGCGCGATACACATCCTGCTGCACCGTGCGTTCCAGGCTGAAGACGAGATCATAAATTTCGCCTTCGAGCTGCCGCGCCACAGCTTCCGCAAACACCACCGGACGCAGCGCCCGCCGTGCCTTCACTGTCACTTCATGCACGGTGACACCCGCCGCCGCGCCCTCCCATCGCTCCGTGTAGAGGTGGATGTCATGCCCTGCTGAGACCAGCGCCCCGAGCAGTCGCTGCAAGTATAGCTCCGCACCGCCCACAGAGGCGAATTGACGGCGGATGAGGGCGAGTTTCATGGGCGGCGGAAAAGGAGGGTAGACTGGCCTAGATCGCTGAAAAAACAGAATGGGAAAATCGAAAACGGTGACCAGTGTCCTCCGGTACCGAATTGAAGCGCCCACGCCCGCGGAGGTGGGCGCGGGGATCGCTAGCAAAGGGCATGTGTGGAGACGCTAGCAGACATCTGAAAGGATCACGCGACTACTTCGCCACAGCATACCCTTTCCAAAGCCACTCCAGAGCCTGCGGCAGGATCTGCGGTCTCGCGGGGCCGATGCCATGGCCAGCGTTCAGGCAATAGACATATTGATAGGGATAGCCTTTGGCCTTGAGGACTTTGGCCATGCGATGGTTCGCCTCCACCCAGTCGTGCATATCATCGCGCATGACGTTCGGATTGAGCAGATCGCGATCCCCCACGGCCATCCAGATGCGCAGTGGCTTCACTGGGCTTTCGGGGATGAGCTTGCTGTGGAATCCCCACGCTCCATCCGGCGTCTCGGGATTGAAGGGCCACTGCTGATTCACATAGGTGCCGGAGAAGGTGAGCACGCGATGATACAGGTCGGGGCGATACCAGGCCATGGCGAGTGCAGCGGAGCCACCGGAGCTGTTGCCCATTGTGGCGCGGCCTTCGGGATCTTTGGTTAACTTCACGCTGTAGTTCTTCTCCACGAGAGGCAGCACTTCGTTCTCGATGAACTCGGCATAGAGGCCGGACATCGTGTCGTATTCGCGACCGCGCTCGTGGCCCTGAGCATCGCCACCGCCGCTGGAGATCATAATGGCGATCATGGCCGGGACGCGCTTCTGAGCGATGAGGTTGTCGAGGATGCGCGCGAGGTTCATGTCCGGCTTGCCCATGCCGGGACCATCATGCGTGACGATGAAGGGCGCTGCCGTGCCAGCCACATACTGCGCCGGGACATAAACGGTGATGGTGCGCTTGTAGTCGATGGGATGCGTCTCGACGATCAGGGTCTTCGGGTTGTTCGGATCGACGGTGCCGAAAACATCCCGCGCGATGCCGGGGTTGAAGAGCTTACAGTCCTTCGAGTCGATTTGGAACTGCTGCACTTTCCCCTGCGGCACGCCTTCCAGGACCTTCGTCTCCGGTGCTGCGACATAGTCAGGACCGATGACGAAATCACCCTCGACATCGACCGGCGGATTCACTCCCAGCTTGCCATCGAGTCGCGAAAACTTCGGTGCTCCAGGCGCATCGAAGGGACGTGTCGGCGGCTGCGGGCGATCCGGCTTCTTGGGTTTGTCGGCTGCGAAAGTGGGAAGGCTGAGAGCTGCGAGGCTGAGGACGAGGAATGAGCGAAGATTCATGAGGAAGGAGAGCAAGTTGATGGGCCTGTCTTTGGATTACTTCACCTCCACCACATCGGTCACGTCGAGCTGGATGAACTGACCGTTGAAGGGCTTCGGTGCTGGGGCGACTTCGGGAACGACTAGCTTGGAAAAATTGGTGATCATGTGCCCATTCTGGCCGTCGCCATGGAGGGTGAGGGTGGCACCGCCTTCGATCTCGATGGTCGTGGTGTAGTCGATGGTGAAGATACGGTGGCCCACTTTGTCGTCGCGATTGAAGAAAAAGTGCTGCGCGGGCGACGAGACCGTGAGTTGATAGATGTTGTAGGTCTTGTTGTTCGGCACACCGCCGATGTAGAAGCGCTCGCCGACCTGCTGCCCGTCCTTGTACATCATCGGCTCCACCACGCCGCGCACGCGCAGGGTGACCTTGTAGCGTTTGCCTACCTCGCCGCCGAATTTCTTCACGTCGGTGAATCTGTCATTCGTGGCCGGATCATCGGTCATGCGGGCCGAGATGCCGTCCGCACCGGGCTTGGGATTCTCCGGCATGGGATCTTTGCAGGGGAACTCAAACCGGTAGCCATGGATGGCGGCGGCGACTTCCTTCAAGTCATCGGCAGCGTGAGAGGCGGTGAACAGAGCGGTGGCGAAAAGGCAGGTGACAAAGCAGAGGCGATTCATGGGTGGTGGGAAGATGAGGCTATGATCAACGGAGATCATGGAGCGGATTTGCGGCTATCGTCGAGTTCTTGCTGCGTGGCGAGGTGGTAGAGCTACACGCATCCACATTGAAGTGGGCCAATGCGATAGGATTCGCAGGCCTAAAAATCCTTCTCATCATGTGAATCATGCCAATCCTGCCACCCAGGCCCTGATTCACCCTCAGGGGCCGATTGGTGGCACGAGGCACTGGGCATTTTCTCTCGTTCAGGATCAGCCCATTCACCTTGTATCGCAGGGGTGCCCAGGCCAAAGCGCGCCCCTCACCCCAACACTCTCCCCGGAAGGAAATCTTGGAGATCACGATCCGCACCGCAGGGGCGAGGGAGCCAGCGCTCCGGCCTGCGATCATCAATTCTACTGAAACGAGCCACTGGCCCTGTTCAGAAATCTCAATAAGATGCGATTCATCTCAAGAGCCGGGCGAAACCTGCCTGCATTCTCAAATCCGAGATGGGAAATTCAGAAACCGATGTCGGATTTCAGGAATCCGAGCTCGGATTTCGAAAATCCGACATGGGTGCGAGGTCACACCATTGTGGGTGCAAGGTCACACCATGGTGGGGGTGAGGCCACACCGTGATGAGTGCAAGGTCACACCGTGATGGGTGCGAGGTCACACCATGATGGGGGCGAGGTCACACCGTGGTGGGTGCGAGGTCACACCGTGATGGGTGCGAGGCCACACCGTGATGGGTGCGAGGCCACACCGTGATGGGTGCGAGGCCACACCATGATGGGGGCGAGGTCGCGCCAACATGGTTACAAAGTTCATCCCAGCCGCCAGCCCTCTTTCTCCGCAGGTTTGGTGGATGCCTTCATGAGATTTTTTGCTCCCATGCCTTCAAGCCTGTTCAAGCCTCTTTGCTCATGATAAAAAGATGGGAACCCAAATGGAAACCTTCCAACGCATGTTATTCAGTGTCTTGTGCTGCTGCTTGGTGAGCGGCCCAACGATAGACTTCGTATTGATCCCTTTGATTTGGCGAGCGAATCCTAGTTGGGCTAAAGCCAGACCTATACCACGTAGTGGTTGGGAAAGAGGTTGGAATACCCTGCTTTGGAGATGGTCTGTGATGAGCTTTGATCAGAATTTGCGGGTTACTAAAGCTACATGTTATTTGGCTCTATTGGCCGGGTTTGTTGATCATGTTGGTCTGGTGTGCCTATTGCTTCTGGTAATTCTTGAGTTATTTCACGGCTAGAAAAGGAAGCCCTGCATTTTGTGGTCTCATGAGAAAGGCATTCTCATGCCGGACAAAGCCCACTGATTTGTTGCCTGAGTAAGGCATAGGAGGGTAGAACGACATCATGAGCTATTTCACCCGAGTCGAATTTTTGTTTGAGGACGAACAACCCGCGTTTGACGCAGTCACAGAATGTGTGCGTGCTCATTTCGATGCCGAACAGTTTGCCGTAGATGACATCCTATCAGAGTTGCTGCGAGGTTGGGAGGAGGGTAGCGCCGAGTTTAATCGGATGGAGTCGTCCGACATAGAGGCGCTTATGTGTAGGATCTCGGCTCGGTTTCCTACAGCCCGCATTTGCGTGCGAGGCTCTGGCGAGGAGTGGCGCGATTTTTGGATTCGGGAGTTTGCCGGTGGGGCAGTCGCCTTTGGTGCTGGCCCATTTCTGGACGGCGAGAAGCCGACATTTTTCAAACATTACTTTGGATAATGACCACCCGCCACGGGCTTGCGCCCGCAGCTACGGCTTCCACCAGGCATCCAGCTTCGCGGTGAGTTCGGTGACTTTGGCGGGCTGGTCGGTGGCGAGGTTTTTTTCCTCGGTGGGGTCGGCGGCGAGGTCGTAGAGCTCGGGGATGTCGTCGGGCTGGTTGGCTTTGTGGGGGACGATGAGCTTGCTGTGGCCGTCGATGATCCAGCGCCAGCGGAGGCTGCTGGCGGGGACATTCAGATCGACGAAGTTGTGGGTGAAGCATTCGCCGTAGAGGGTTTTGCGGGCAGCGACGGCGCTGTCGTCGAGGAGGTCGATGCCGGGCATGTCGGGGGTGGGCTGGAGTCCGGCGGCTTTGAGGATGGTGGGGGCGAAGTCGAGCGAGGAGGCGAGGGCGTCTGACATCTTGGGCTGCACTTTGGCAGGCCAGCGGAGCATGATGGGGGAGCGGAGGCCGCCGTCGTACTGGCTCTGCTTGGATTTATCGGCATAACGGCCGGTCTTGGGGTTGGTGATCCAGCCGTTGTCACTGACATAGACGACGATGGTGTTTTCCCGCAGGCCGTGGTCGTCGAGATGCTTCAGGAGGGTGCCGCAGGTTTCGTCGAACCACTCGACCATGGCCCAGTATTTGGCGATGTGCTCGGTGGGGGCTTTGTCGATGTATTTGTCGAGCAGGCGCTTCGGCGGGGTGTGGGGATCGTGCGGCATCATGGGGGCATACCAGACGAGGAAGGGTTTTTTAGCGGTCTGCGCTTCGCCGATGAAGTCGAAGATGGGCTGCATGGTTTTGCGGCCGATGTCGAGTCCGGTATCGCCATGGCGTCCGCCGATGGTCATGCCGTGGGTGAAGCCGCCCCGGGAGAAGTGCTTTTGCCACCATTTGCCGGTTTGCAGGCTGAGGTAGCCTTTGGCGGCGAGCATTTTGGGCAGGGTGCCGGCGGCTTCGAGATGCTGGCTCATGATCTCGCGCCCCTGATCGAAGAGGGGGCTGGCCTGAAAGCCTTTTTTGGCAGCGCCGGCGGGGATGGGGGGATCGTTGCTGGTGACTTTATGCTGATGCGGGTAACGACCCGTGATGATGCTGGCAAGGCTGGGGCAGCAGAGGCTGCTGGGGACATAGCCCCGGGTGAAGGTGAGGCTTTCTTTGGCGAGCTGATCGAGGTGCGGCGTCTGGATGTGGGCGTGGCCCTGGAAGCCGTAGTCACTCCACAAATGATCGTCGGAGATGATCATGACGACATTCGGCGGGGTGTCTGTGGCCTGGGAGAGGGCGGGCAGCACGAGGAGGGCGAGCAGGGCGAGGGGACGGATCATTTTTGGAAGGGCGGCGAAAACGGGCGCGGTGGGGGTGATCTAGCGGGGAAAGGTAACAGTCTGTTACCAAATGGGCGGATGATCAGTTGCGTCGTGTGGGGGCGCTGTTGTAAATGTCCGGGTCAGCAACCCTCCTTTTTACCCATGAAACCACTCCGCCCTAAATCACGTCTCGCCGCCTTGTTTGCCAGCCTGGCTTTGATCACCTGGATGCCGCAGGCTCCTGCCGCCACGACGGCTATCCGCGATCTGGACAAAGACGGCATCGCCAACAGCAGCGACCCGGATGTGGACAATGACGGCATACTCAACGGCGATGACCTGAACGTGGACGGCGGCACGGCGCTGACGGGTCCGCTGGCTGGCAAGTATATCGGCGACCGCCTGAACAATGACAGCACCTCTGAAAAGGACATCGATGATGACGGGCTGGCCGATGACTCTCTGGCTGAGAACGACATCGACGGTGATGGCAAAAACGACGACGCGCCGGAAGAAGAGGACATCGATGGCGATGGCAAGCTGGATGACAGCCTCAGCGAAGACGACATCGACGGTGATGGCCGTAAGGACGACTCCACCGCCGAACTCGACATCGATGGCGATGGCAAGAAGGACGATGCCGTGGATGAACTGGACATTGATGGCGATGGCAGCTTGGACGATGACAGCGCTGAGAGCGACATCGACGGAGACGGCAAGAGCGATGACTCCGCGACCGAGTTGGACATCGACGGAGACGGCAAAAACGATGACGCGAGCACGGAGACGGACATCGATGGTGATGGCCTGACGGATGACAATCCTTCCGAAGACGATATCGACGGCGACGACAAAGACGATGACTCCATCGACGAATCCGACATCGACGGTGACGGCAAGAGTGACGACGACGCCAAGGAACTGGACATCGACGGTGACGGCAAAGCAGACGACAATGCCGCCGAGACAGACATCGACGGTGATGGCCTGACGGATGACAGCCCCTCCGAAGACGACATTGATGGCGACGGCAAGAGCGACGACGACGCGAGTGAAGGTGACATCGACGGCGATGGCCGTGCAGATGACAATTCCTCTGAATCCGATATTGATGGTGACGGCCGTGCGGACGATCACCCGTCTGAGTCGGACATCGACGGTGATGGAGAAGATGATGACTCCATCGACGAATCCGACATCGACGGCGATGGCAAGAGCGACGATGCGCTCGATGAGGTCGACATTGATGGAGACAACAAACTCGATGACTCCGCCTCCGAGACAGACATCGACGGCGATGGCAAACTCGACGACAGCGCCGACGAAGACGACATCGACGGCGACGGCAAACTCGACGACGACCTGGATGAAGATGACTGCGATGGCGACGGCAAGGACGACGATCTCGACGACGACGAAGACGGCGACGGTCGGAAAGGCAGCTCCGATGACGATGACGACGGCGACGGTAAACTGGACGACGATGATGACGACGGCGGCGTGGTGATCATCGCCCCCGGTCAGATCGGCGACGGCACGGCCCCGGTGAGCCTGAGCGCCACCCTTCGTGTGAGCAAAAACACCACCGAAGGGCCGGATGTGATCACCTTTACCAGCCCGACGAACGGCTTCATGGATGAAGCGGACGAGGAGGAAAATGACACCTTCTCCTTCACCTACACACCGAGCGGCAACAGCGCGGTTTTGGTCCTCACCTACAAGGCGGGCAAGTATGACCGATACACGCTGGATTTCCTGACGGGTCGTTTTACCCGCCAGGAATATGACAAGAATGCCCTGAAGGACACGGACTTCGGCAGCTTTGACCTTCCCGCTCCGGTGGCTCCTTGAATCCTCCTGACTCACGAGTGAAGCTGCGCTCATGCCACTTCCGCTGAACCGCATTTCACTGATCGCATCGGCGCTGCTGGCTCTGGCTGGCGGCGCCGTTTGGCTTTGGCCAGAAGGTGTGCCGGACATTGCTGGGCAGGCCTCGGAGCAGCGACGCGGCCTGCTTTTAAAAACAGACGGCGTGGAGTCCTCCGGGTCATCGGCTGGAGGCGCGGCGACTCCAAGCGCCTCAGGTGCAGGCGGTGCACAGCTCGCGAATGTGCTGGCAGATTTCGATGTGCGGAAGCGGCGGAAGCGCCTCCAAGACATGGGGGCAGAGTGGGGCCGCACGCAGCCGGAGGCAGGCTGGGCCTTGCTTTCCCAGATCACGGGTCTGGCGGATCGGGAGGCCTTTGCGGCAGCGCTGATGGCGGAATGGGCGCGCTCCCAACCGCAACGGGCGCTGAGTGCCTGCGCCGGGCTGACGGCAGGTGAGTTGCGGGCGATGGCCTACGCGGCGGCGATCGGGAGCTGGGCGGAGAGCCAGCCCCAGGAAGCGGCGGACTGGTCGGCGCGACATCTGACCGGCAGTGCGCGACGTTCGGCCATCACGGTGGCGGCGCAGTCCTGGGCGCGGGAAAATGCGCAAGATGCCGCCGCGTGGGCGCTGAAAAAAGCCACGCAGCCAGCGGGGCTGATCGCCATTCAAGAAGTGATGGCCTTCTGGGCGAACAGCGATCCCCAGGCCGGTGCCGCCTGGGCCGCCGGGCAGCCAGCGGGGGCGTTTCGCGATGCAGCGCTGGATTCGGTGATCCGCGAATGGGCGGATCAATTTCCCGCCCAAGCCGCCGAGTGGGTGAAGGCGCAGCCGGATCAGTCGAGTCTCGCTCCCCAGGTGGCAGGACTCTGGGCGCAGTCAGATCCGCAGGCGGCAGCAGCCTGGAGCCGTGATTTAAAAGATCCCGAACTGCGGCAAAGCATCACCGATCTGATCACGACCACCTGGGCGGCTGCCGATCCTGCCGCAGCGCTTGCCTGGTCACAAAGCACGCTCTCAGCGGAGGAGCGTAGCCAGGCGGAAGAGGGCATTTTACAAAGCTGGGCCTCTGATGATCCCGAAGCCGCCGTGGCCTGGGTTCAGGAGCGGCCAGAAGGAACGGCGCGCGATGCTGCGGCAGAGGCCGCCTTTGCTTACTGGTCCACTTCTGCGCCCGAAGCGCTCGCCACATGGCTGAATGAGCAGAAAAATAATTCTTTAAAAGACATCGGATTGAGCAAACTCGCGGAAAGTTGGGCCTCTTCTCAACCTGCGAACGCGCTGCAAGCCGCCCTTTCCATCCGCGACGCAGAGCGTGCTCGAAGCGTGGTCACGCAGGTGTTCGGAGACTGGCAATCGCATGATCCTCAAGCCGCTGCGACATGGCTGTCCGCAAGGCCGGCACTGAAGCCGCTGCTGCTGTCCGAGCCTTGAACCATCAAGGTTTGGCGGGATGAAGAGTCTTTCATTACCAAATGGTAAGGTGATGTTTTGGGCGCGACTTGATAGCATTTTTCTAATTCAAGAAATTCACCGCACTCAATCCACCCATGCCTTGGCGCTACATCGTTTTTTCAGTCGTCATCCTGACCGCAGCCTGCGGCGCTTCGAAGCGTCTCGTGGGTCTTCGTCAGAGTGAAGACACGAAGAACAGCGCCGCCAAGCCTGCCGTGAGTGCTGATACCATTTCTGGAAGTTCCATCGCTCCGGGGGGGGCTGGTGGACGCCAGTCGTAACTCTCGGCGGTGTCCGGTGCCAACCTGACCAGGCACCGCCGAGATTACATTCTGAACCAAGCCCGGCTCGATGCTGGGCTGCGTGGAAACCCCACCAAACTCTTATTTGCCGAGCTGTGCCCAGAAGGCTGCTGGAGGCATGAGATCCTTGCTTTCTTCGTCGAACTTCGTGCCGATCTCCTGCAAGGGCAGACTGCGGGCGACATCCAGGCCGGTTTTGATGTTCACCGGGCTGAAAACAAGGCGCGTGAGGGACATGCCTTTGAGCGGGGTAAGGTCGGTGACGGAGGTTTCGCCGATGTGCAGACGCTGAAGGGCGCTGCCGCTGAGGGGGGAGAGGTCGGTGACGCGGGTTTTATGCAGGGTGAGGCTGACGAGCGGCACGCCTTTGAGCGGGGCGATGCTCTCGACCGGCGTGCCCGTGAGCCAAAGCATCTGGATCGGAGATTTGGAGAGCGGGGCGAGATCGCTGACTTTCGTGTCAACGATGTTCACCTCCACGAGCGGGGCTCCGGAAAGGGCGCTGAGATCGCTGACGGGTGTGCGGCTGAGGTAGATTTTTTCCAGCGGCATGCCGCGCAGCGGGGAGAGATCGGTGACGGGGCTGTCTTCGAGGTATAGCTCGACCAGCTTCATGTTTTTCAGCGGGCGGATATCGACGATGGGCGTGCCGCTGAGGTCCAGGGCGAGCGGGCTGAGCCGCGTGAGGAAGTCGAGATTGCGGATCTTGGCTCCGCGCAGGCTGAGGGCGATGGGCTGGCCCTCCTGCATATTAAATTCGCCACTGCCATCATACTCGGGATTGTGAAACTTGATCTCGGTGTGCAGCATCTCGGCGGACCAGAAGACCTTCTTTTCTGCCTGAGGTGCAGGTGCGGCGGGCGCAGGGTTTGCCGGAGCTGGTGCCACGGCAGGGGCAGGGCTGGCGGCGGGCTTACTCTCGGCGACCGGCGCTGGGGTGGGTTTTTCTTCACCACAAGCGGCGAGCAGGACGAGGAGCGGGAGAGACGAGAGGAAAGACTTCATTCGGGCGAGCATCAACGCGGAGGTGGTGAGCTGTCCATCATCAAAGTGTCCTAGATCACTCGCCCCAAATGAAGACCGTGGCCCCA
>JBIKIA010000157.1:0-9415 GCA_044361885.1 Prosthecobacter sp.
TGGCAGTGATGATGAAGACGGCCTGAGCTTCCCCTCCGTCACCGCAGGTCAACCGGTGACGCTGCCCGTGACGGTAACTAATAACAGTGGTGCAGCGGCTTTCCTCAATGCGTGGATCGACTTCAACAACAACGGTTCCTTGCTGGATGCAGGCGAGCAGGTCGCCACTAACGTCAGCGTGGCGGATGGCCTGACCGACAGCGTCATCAATCTCAACTTCAACATCCCGACGAACGCGGTAACAGCGGCGACGAGCCTGGGCACTCGCTTCCGTCTGACGGACTCGGCAAGCCCTGCGCCGACTGGCTTTGCAGGCATCGGCGAGGTGGAAGATCATCCGATCATCATCCTCGCGCCGCTCACGGACTTCGGTGATCACAGCGACTACGCGGACGTCTCCAACACGGCCAGCACGAACCTGCGCCTCGGTGCTCTGGTCGATACGGAATATGCTTCGACACGCAACGCCACCGCCACCGGCGATGACACCGCTGGCAATGACGATGAAGACGGCGTCACGATCCCGGCGATGACCGCTGGCGCTCCGGCGACGATCCCGGTGACGGTGACGAACAACACCGGTGCGTCAGCCTTCCTCAATGCCTGGATCGACTACAATGACAACGGCGTCTTTGGTGACGCGGGCGAGCAGATCGCTACGAACACTGGCATCGCCAATCTCAGCACCAATGTCGTGTCCAACATCGCCATCACCGTGCCAGCGACGGCGACCACGGCGGCAAGCCTCGGCGTGCGCGTGCGCATCACCGCACTGTCCGCACCCGGAGCCAGCGGCGCGGGAGGTGTCGGTGAGGTGGAAGATCATGTCGTGACCATCGCGGCACCGACGACGGATTTTGGTGACTTCACCAGCTTTGGTAGCGCCAGCAGCACACGCAATGCCACTTTGAAGCTCGGCGCACTGCTCGACACCGAATTTGTACAAACCGTCAATGCCACGGCCACGGGAGATGACATCACGGCCAGCGATGACGAAGACAGCGTCACCTTCCCGAGCATGACCGCTGGTGCACCTGCGACGATCCCTGTTCTCGTTACCAACACTAGCGGCGCTGCCGCGTTCCTCAATGCCTGGATCGACTACAACAACAACGGCACTCTCGAAGCAGGCGAGCAGATCGCCACGAACGTCAGCATCGCCAATGGCAGCAGCAACCTCACGCAGAACCTCAACATCACGGTGCCAGCAGGCGCTTTGACCGGTGTGAACCTCGGCGCACGCTTCCGTCTCACCAGCACCAGCGGTACGGCAGCGACGGGACTCGTCGGCAATGGTGAAGTGGAAGATTATATCGTGACCATCACGGCTCCGACGACTGACTTTGGCGACGATCTCGACTTCGCCGATGCTTCCCAAGGTGCGAACCCGTTCTTGCGTATGGGCGCATTGATTGACACCGAATTTGTCTCCACACGCAACGCTACTGCCACCGGCGATGACACGACGGGCAGTGATGACGAAGACGGCGTCGTAGTTCCTGCCATGATCGCCGGTCAAACCGTGACGATCCCAGTGACGATCAGCAATGGCACGGGAGCGGATGGGTTCCTCAATGCCTGGATCGACTACAACAACAACGGCGTGCTCACCGACTCTGGCGAGCAGGTGGCGACCAACGTCTTGATCGCCACGGGTGCGGTCAATGCGGTCACCAATTTGAGCGTCACCGTGCCGCCCACCGCGACGACAGGTGTGAGCCTAGGCCTGCGCTTCCGTCTGTCTGCGCCGAGCGGACTCGGTCCTACCGGCACCAACGGCCTCGCTGGTGAAATCGAAGATTATGCCGTGACCATCGCCGCACCGACGACGGACTTTGGTGACCATGCCAGCCTGGCGGATGCCAGCAGCACGCAAACCGCCACGATCAAACTCGGAGCGCTCACGGACACCGAGTTCCTCTCCACGCGCAATGCTACAGCAACGGGTGATGACACCACCGGCAGTGATGATGAAGACGCCGTCACCATCCCGGTCATGACCGCCGGTTCATCTGCGACCATCCCTGTGCTGGTGACCAATACGAGTGGAGCCGCAGTCAATCTCAACGCCTGGATCGACTTCAACAACAATGGCTCGCTGGCCGATGCCGGTGAACAGATCGCCAGCAACGTCAGCATCGCCAATGGCAGCAACAACATCACGCAAAACATCATCGCCACCGTGCCTGCCACGGCCACCACGGGGGTGAACCTGCCGGTGCGTGTGCGTTTGACCTCGACTCCGACCCCAGGCCCCACCGGCGCCAGCGGCAATGGCGAAGTGGAAGACTACATCGTGAACCTCACCAATCCGACGACCGACTTCGGCGACTTCGCCAGCTTTGGCAGCGCCAGCAATGCCGCGAATGCCACGCTGCGTCTCGGTGCGCTCATCGATGCCGAATTTGCCGCCACCACCAATGCCACGGCGACGGGTGATGACATCACCGCCAGCGATGACGAAGACGGTGTTACACTGCCGACGATCATCGCCGGTCAAACACTGACCGTTCCCGTCGTGGTGACCAACACGACCGGCGCAGGAGCCTTCCTCAACGCCTGGATCGATTTTAATAATGACGGCGACGTGCTCGATGTCGGCGAACAAGTCATCACCAATGTCGGCGTGGCCAATGGCAGCAGCAACACCACCATCACTCCGAGCGTCACCGCACCTGCTGCCGCCCTCACCGGCGTCAATCTCGGTGTGCGCTTCCGTCTGACCACCACCGCCTCACCGGCTGCCACGGGAGTCATGGGCAGCTTCGGCGAAGTCGAAGACTACGTGATCTCCATCGCCGTGCCGACCACCGACTTCGGCGACTTCACTAGCTTCGCCGATGCCACCAGCACGCGGAACGCCACGATCAAACTCGGTGCGCTCACGGACACGGAGTTCACCTCCACGCGCAATGCCACGGCGACGGGTGATGACACGACAGGCAGCGATGACGAAGACGCCGTCACGTTCCCAACGCTCATGGCCGGAGCACCTGCCACCATCCCCGTGCTCGTCACCAACACCAGCGGCGCAGCGGTCAATCTCAACGCCTGGATCGACTACAACAACGATGGTGACTTACTCGATGCCGGTGAACAGATCGCCAGCAACGTCAGCATCCCGACCGGCAGCAATAACATCACGCAGAACATTGCCATCACCGTGCCAGTCACAGCGCTGACCGTGACGAACCTCGGCGCACGCTTCCGTCTGACCTCGACCGCCACACCGGGTGCTACCGGCGTCAGCGGCAATGGTGAAGTCGAAGACTACATCGTGAGCATCACCAACCCGCCGCTGGATTATGGTGACAGCAGTGCCCTCGGCAGCGCCAGCAGCACCGCCAATGCCGCATTGCGCCTCGGAGCGCTGGTGGACACCGAATTTGCGCCCACGCTGAATGCCACCGCCAGCGGCGATGACAGCACCGGCAGCGATGACGAGGACGGCATCAGCATCCCGACCCTCACCGCAGGCGCGCCCGGCACGATCACCGCCACCGTGACCAACACTACCGGTGCTGCGGCCTTCCTCAATGCCTGGATTGACTTCAACAACAACGGCAGCGTCGCCGATGCCGGCGAACAGATCGCCACCAACACCAACGTCGCCACCGGCACCAGCAACGGCAGCATCCCACTCAACTTCACCGTTCCAGCCAACGCCACCGCCGGTGCCAATCTGGTGCTGCGCTTCCGCCTCACCAGCACGAGCACGCCCGGCATCACCGGCACAGTGGGCACAGGAGAAGTCGAAGACCATGTCACCACCATCGCCGTGCCGACCACCGACTTCGGAGACTGGAGCGGAGCCGCTGATGCCAGCAGCATCGCCAGCTCGAACCTGCGCATGGGATCACTCGCGGACACTGAATTTGTCTCCACCCGCAACGCCACCGCCACGGGCGATGACATCACCGGCAGCGATGACGAAGAGGGCGTCACGCTCGCTGGCGGCTACAACCTTGGCGCCTCCGGTTCCGCCACCGTCGTCACCACCAACCTCAGCGGTGCAGCAGCGTATCTGAATGCGTGGATCGACTACAACAACAACGGCTCCTTTGCCGATGCCGGCGAACAGATCGCCACCAACACACTCGTCCCCACGGGCACCAACGGCGTCGCCCAGGCGCTCAACTTCACCGTCCCAGCCACCGCCACGCCCGGCGGGCGCGGCATGCGCGTGAGGTTCACCGACGTGCAGAACCCAACACCGATCGGCGCCGCAGGCATGGGTGAGGTGGAAGACAACCTGCTCACCATCAATTGCCCCACACTTACCCTGGCTCCGACAACACTGCCCACCCCCGCCGTCGGCATCATCTACAGCCAGACCATCACCGCTAGCGGCGGCACCGGGCCTTACGGCTATGCCATCAGCGCAGGCGCCCTGCCCACTGGGCTCACCCTCAGCACCTCCGGCATTCTCAGTGGCATCCCCCTCAGCGTCGCCAGCCAGACCTTTAGCATCACCGCTGCGGACGCCAATGGCTGCACCAGTAATCTTAGCTACACACTCACGCCGTTTTGCTCAGCCATAAGCATCACCCCGGTCACCGCCGCCAGTGGCAGTGTCGGCAGCGCTTACAGCCAGACCCTCACCGCCGCCGGCGGCACCTCACCCTACTCCGCCTGGACCATCACCGTCGGCACACTTCCCACTGGCCTAACTCTAAACGCCAGTTCGGGTATCATCAGTGGCACCCCCACCGCCGCCGCCAGCCCAGCCACCAGTATCACCGTCCGCGTTAACGACTCCAACGGTTGCCAGGGGACCCAGATCATCAGTCTGAAAATCTGCCCCGTGGTCATCCTAAGTCCCACGAGCCTAGCCGCAGCCACCGTGGGCACTGCCTACAGCCAAACCATCAGCGGCAGCGGCGGAACATCTCCTTATACTTTTGCTATCAGCAGCGGCAGTCTGCCTGCTTGGGCGAGCTTGAATACCAGTACGGGAGTCATCATTGGCACACCGAATAGCACGACGACAGCCAACTTCATCATCCGCGCCACGGATGCCAATGGTTGCTCCGGAACACGGGCTTACAGTATCACGCCTGTCTGTCCGTCGATCACCATCACCCCGGCTTCTTTGAGTTCGGCCGTGATCAACGCCCCCTATTCGCAGGCCGTGACGGCATCTGTGGGGACTGCTCCTTATGTTTATGCCATCGCTAGTGGTGCACTACCGACTGGTCTTACTCTCGATACGAGCACGGGTGTCATTAGCGGCATACCCACCAGCTCGGCCACCGCCACCTTTACCATTCGCGCCACGGATGCCTACGGCTGCGTCGGCACAAGTTCCTCCTACAGCCTGACTCCGGCTCCCAACGCCGACTTTGGCGACCTGAGCACCTTTGGTAGTGCCAGCAGCACGAAGAATTCCACTCTTAAAATGGGAGCACTCGTCGATTACGAATATGTGCAGACTGCCAATGCCACCGCTACTGGTGATGACATCACGGGCTCAGATGACGAAGACGGTGTGACGCTGCCGACGGGAGCCATCCAAGGCCAAAGTGGACTGAGCGTGACCGTCAATGTCACCAACACGAGCGGAGCTGAAACTTATCTGAACGGATGGATCGACTTTAATAACAACGGTGTGCTTACAGATGTTGGGGAGCAGATTGTCTTCAACGAGCCGTTGGCGACAGGCACCAGTAGTGCCAACATGACTTACACTTTTAACGTGCCGTCCATAGCGGCGATAGCCACTGTCGGAGTGCGTTTCCGGTTAACTTCCATCGCAAATCCTGGCAGCACAGGTGCCTCTGGTGCCGGTGAAGTCGAAGATCATACGCTCGCCATAGCGGACGCTTCAGATCACGGCGATTTCTCTCTCTTCCAGGATGCCGCCAGCAAGCTTTCCAATACTCTCAAAATGGGAGACTTCACGGATGCCGAACCCACAGCGGTCGCGAATCTGGCGGCGACTGGGGACGACGTCACTAACATCAACGATGAAGACGGCACCACCGTTCAGGCGATCCTGGTTCGTGGCCAAGCGGGTGTGGCGGTGACCGTGAATGTGACGAACCTCAGTGGTTCGCCGGCCTACCTCAACGGCTGGGCCGACTTCAATAACAATGGTGCTCTGACGGACACCGATGAACAGATCATCAGCAACGTGGTGGTGCCCACGGGCACCGCCAGCGACTACCAGACCTTCTTCTTTGACGTGCCGAGCACTGCAGCCCTCGGCGTCATTGGCACACGCTTCCGTCTGACCTCTATCTCAGCTCCTGGCCCTGTCGGTGCCAGTGGCAGTGGAGAAGTGGAGGACTACACCACCACGATCGTCGTCCCGGCCACAAACTTCAGGGACTACTTTTATGCCATCAGAAGCACCAACGGAAACTTCTATCTGGACGAAATCTCCGTCTATAACCCCAACTCCGCGACCCCAACCGTTTCTGTTATTCCAGGCATCTTGAATTTGAATACCGCAACATCGGGCTTCAACGCCAGTGCCTCGAACGCTTATATGAACGGTCTGGCGTTGGATTGGCTGAACAGGCGATTCTACTGGAACTCAAGTTCCTCAGGATCGAGCGGCTACAACTTCCAGCTCAACACCGCCTATTACGACAATGTCACCAAGACTTGGAGTTATCAGACCGTGACAGGGTCCAACCTTTCCAATATTCCATTTAACACTGGTTCACCCAATTCATCGTCAGCGGGTGCGGGTGCCTTCCCTCGTGCCGCCTATTACGCCGGGGATTACTATGGCGGCGGTCAAAGCAACGACAACATGGTCGCCTGGCGTCTGGACACGACAGGCAAGGCGCTCAAAACCCCGGCCTTCAACGATTACCCTAATTTCTTCCATCTGACCCAGAAATTTGGCGGTGGTGACTTTGTGATTCGCCCTCAAGATGGTTTGCTGGTCACCTCCACAGCGGTGGACAACACAACGAACACCATCTTCAATCAGTTTATGACCGATGGATTCAACCCATCTGGGCCAGCAGCCACGAGTGTCAATATCAACGGGCAGATTCCTGTATCATCAAACAGTGCAGTTCAAATCGCGGGCGTAGGTGGCGTGACTCGAATGTATGGTGTGTCGTCCATCGGTGCAGCCTTACACCGGCTGGACAATTATGACACGGCATCACCAGTCGCTGTGAGGGTCGGTACACTGCCCACAGGATCTTCGGTTAAATACGATGACTTGTCAGAAGGCATCTCTTCCTCTGTCACATCACTCGGCGTGAAGGGTATTGTGTATGAGGATACCAATGGACTGGCTGACAACACTGTGAATGGAGCCGGTTCGAATGTAGGAGGCACCTTGTTTGCGATGCTCGTGGATGCTGCAGGCAATCTGGTGGACTCCTTCCCCGTCAAAGATGACGGCACCTTCATTCTGGGCGGCGCCTCAACTAACACGGCCTACACTGTCGTCTTGAGTACATCCTTCGGAAGTCTGGGTGGCACAGCTCCCGCAGCCGACTTGCCTCCCGGCTGGATGAATACGGGTGAGTTCCTAGGTTCAGGTGCTGGCAGTGATGGCACCGTGAATGGCAGACTCTCGGTCACGATCGCATCCAATGGCCTCGTGAACGCCAAGTTTGGCATCTCTCAGGCCGTGAGCGTCGGAAATCTGGTCTGGAACGATGCCAACAACAACGGACTCAAAGACGTGAGTGAAAGCGGCATCAGCGGTGTCACAGCCCAGCTCTGGACTCCCGGCTCTGATAATGCCATCGGCGGCACCGGACTGGCTGCGGACACCTTGGTTGCCACCACCACGACCAGCGCGCTTGGCAGCTACGGCTTCACCAACCAACTCCAAGGCAAGTATTACATCTGCGTCACTCCGCCCGCACTCTACGGCTTTGCCAGCAGCACCGTCGTCACCTTAGACAATGGCGTCGATAACGATAACAATGGGTCACAGCCCGGCGGCAGAGGCGCTCAAGTCTATAGTCCGGTGGTCGATCTGGCTGTGGGCAAGGAACCGGGCAATCTCGCCAGCGGCGGCATCGACATCGACAACACCATCGACTTCGGCCTACTGACGGCGTTGGATTTCGGTGACAACTCATTGCTCGGCAGCGCAGGGAGCACGGTTGTTTCGAATTTGTTCATCGGTTCTCTCACGGATGCCGAGTATGCCGCGACAACCAACGCGACGGCCACCGGAGACAACATCACCGGACTCAATGATGAAGAGGGTGTCACACTGCCAGTAGGTCTCATCCAGGGCACAAGTGGCTCAATGACCGTCCGCGTGACCAACACCAGCGGCTCTAGCTCCTACCTGAATGTCTGGATTGATTACAATAACAATGGAGTGCTCACTGACAGCGGCGAGCAAGTAGCGGCCAATACGCTGATCGCCACCGGGACCTCGAATGCCAACCGCACAGTCAATGTCACAGTTCCAGCAACTGCCTTCATCGGCAATGTCGGCGTGCGTGTGCGACTGACTTCCGTCAACACCCCTGGCTCAGTAGGCACCAGCGGCAATGGTGAAGTCGAGGACCACATCCTCACCATCATGTCTCCTGTCGATTATGGGGATTACGCCAGCTTCGCCAGCGCCAGCAGCACCGCAGTAAACAACATCTACATCGGGACTCTTGTGGACACGGAGCCTGCGGGAGTCACCAATGCCACCGCCACAGGCGATGATCTAACCGGCACCGATGATGAAGATGGTGTGACCGTTCCTTCCAGCATCGCACAGGGAGCTCCTGCCAGCATCATCGTCAACGTCACCAACACCTCCGGCCAACCAACCCGTCTGAGTGCTTGGATCGACTTCAACCGCAATGGCGTGCTTACTGATGCCGGTGAACAAATCGCCAGTGACACGAACATTGCCAAAGACACCCTCAATGCCAATCAGACGATCAATTTCACCGTACCATTTACCTCCATCATCGGCACGGCAGGCGTGCGTGTGCGTCTTACCGACGCCAACAACGCGGCATCAGTGGGTCTCGTTGGCAACGGCGAGGTAGAAGACTATGTGGTCTCGATCAACTGCCCCACCATCACGCTCACGCCCACACTCCCAGCGGCCTATCTGAGTAGTTCGTACACACAAACAGTCACTGCCAGCAACGGTAGAGCACCTTACAGCTACGCCTTGCTAAGCGGCACACTGCCTCCTGGTCTCTCCCTCGCGACGAACGGCACAATTACCGGTTCCCCCAACTCCATCGGTTCCTCTACCTTCACCGTGCGCGCCACGGATGCCAATGGCTGCCAGGGCTCACAAAGCTTCACCCTGACCGTCAGAGGCATGGCCCTCGGCGACCTCGTCTGGCAGGACAATGACAACGATGGCATCCGCGATGCCGGAGAGCCCGGCGTCCCCGGAGTCGTCGTCCAGCTCATGAACCCCGGAGCTGACAACGTCATCGGCGGCAGCAGCGCAGACAGCCAGGTCGGC
>JBIKIA010000600.1:0-3256 GCA_044361885.1 Prosthecobacter sp.
TGCTGAAGGTGAAGCGTCGTGTAGGTGTGCTTCGGATGAGCTTCTTCAGACTGGAGGCGTCCCGCACGCCACGATTCCAAAGATCGCGGCTGAGGGTGATGGCATTGCCGTGGAGATTAAAGACGAATGGGGCCACCACCCGGCAGGGAGGTGTGTTCAGACCAAGACGCATTGCCAACGCCAGTCCCGCGATGGCGTGAACGGCATCCAACTGGCCGTATAGCAGCTTTTCCCGAATGGTGGCCCATCCCACTTCACAACTTAGATCGACTCGGACACCATGCTTGCTGAA
The DNA here is from genome assembly GCA_044361885.1 of Prosthecobacter sp. Taxonomy (GTDB): domain Bacteria; phylum Verrucomicrobiota; class Verrucomicrobiia; order Verrucomicrobiales; family Verrucomicrobiaceae; genus Prosthecobacter. The sequence goes on from JBIKIA010000600.1 coordinate 293, forward strand.
CAGTTCCAGTTCCCGAGCCACGAGGAGCGGCGCGCAGTCGGTGAGAGGTTTGAAACCGATCCGCACAGGCTGGACGACACCGCTGAGAGCGGCCTTGGAGAGTGAAGCTGACTTTGGCATGACGCTTCATCACATCAGCATTCGCAGTGCCAGCGGGCCAAGTTCTACTAGAAATGAGGCGCGAAGTTTTTCACTTGGTGTATGAATGGGATTCATTCACCCATTTCATGCAGACACTCGATACACGCCAGCTCCGCGCCTTCGTCTCTCTCGCCCGCAGTGGCAGTTTTACCCAGGCGGGGCGGGAGCTTCATCTGACGCAAAGCGCCATCAGTCATGCCATCAAGGCGCTGGAGACCGATCTCGGCTGCCAGCTTTTTCATCGTCAGGGCAAGAGCGTGCATCTGACTCATGCGGGACGCGAACTGCTGCCGAGTGCGGAGACCATCCTCCAGGTGATGACGCAGGCGCGCTCCACGCTGGGCACGCTGGACCAGACGCCGCGCGGCAGGCTGCGCATCGGCTGCACGACGGCGGCGGCGCAGTTCATCCTGCCGACGGTGTTTCGTGAGTTTAAGGAAAGCTTCCCACTGTATGAGATCAAAGTCATCTGTGGTGAGACGCCGGATACCATCGAGCGACTTATGAAGGGTGATGTGGATCTCGCGGTGAGCCTGCGGCCTAATGATGTGTCACGATTGGAATGCCACAGCATCTTTGATGATGAGCTGGAGTTCCTCGTCTCCCCGCTGCATCGCTGGGCCACGAAGCCGCCAAAGCTCAAGGAGGCGGGCGAGGAGACCTTCATCGTTGCGAGCAGAAACAGCCTGAATTTCACGCTCATTCAGGAGTTTTTCATGAAGCTGGGGGTGCGGCTGGGGAACTTCATCGAGCTAGGGAGCTCGGAAGCCACGAAGGAACTCGCCAAACTCGGCATCGGCGTGGCCATCGCGGCCAGATGGATCGCGCGTCAAGAAATCGAGGCGGGGCAACTCGTGGTTGTCTCCATGCCGAAGGGCAAGCTCAAGCGCCGCTGGGTGACATCAACGCTGAAGGGCCGGGTGCTGAATTTGCCCGAGCGGACCTTTGTGGGCCTGTGTGAGGAAGTGGGCCGGCGGATGCTGACCCACTGACCGTCATTCGACGCGCATCTTCTGGAAGGGCACGCTTTCGCAGATCGCGAGAATCATGTCCTGGAGCTTGTAAGCGCTGATTTTGGTTCGGCGGACGATCTCGTGGACGGCGGGTTTGTCGCTGTAGCCAAGGCCGCGTCCGAGGGCGTAGGTGAGGAGGTTCTCGGCGAGGTTGCGGGTGAAGTCGTCCGCCATGTCACGGGCGAGGATGGTGCGGAGTTCGGTGAGATCTTTGAACTGCTGCCCACGCACGAGCGTGCCGGAGGCGTCGATGGGGTGCTTCTTTTCTTCAGCGCGGAAACGGCCGATGGCATCGTAATTTTCAAAGGCGAAGCCGAGGGGGTCGAGGAAGGCGTGACAGCCGGCGCAGGAGGCATTGCTGCGGTGCTCGGCAAGCTGCTCGCGGAGGGTGAGATCCGAGAAGCGAGCTTTCTTTTCATCCAGTGGCGGCACGCCGCCGGGCGCTGGTGGTGGTGGTGTGCCGAGGATGTTTTCCAGCAGGTACTTCCCGCGCTTCACAGGCGAGGTTCGCGTCTGCTCGGAGGTGAGGGTGAGGATGCTGCCATGGGTGAGGATGCCGCCGCGTGTGGTGCCCTGAAGGGAGACTTTTTCGAACTTGTCGCCCTTCACGCCCTGGATGCCATAGAAGTTCGCAAGCTTCCGATCCATGAAGCTGTAGTCGGCATTGAGGAACTCGATGACGCTACGGTTATCCCGAAGGATGTGATCAAAGAATGTTTGGCTCTCGCGCTTCATGGCGTAGGCGATGCCGCCTTTCCATTCGGGGAAGCGGCGGGTGTCCGGAGAGACGATGTCCATGTCCCGCAATTGCAGCCACTGGCCGGCGAAGTCTTCGGTCAGAGCCCAGCCGCGATAGTCGCCGATCAGGCGTTGCACTTCAGTGGGGAGGTTTTTGCGCAGCTCGTTTTTCGCGGCGAGCTGGAGCAATTTCTCATCCGGTGGTGAGGACCAGAGGAAGTAGGAGAGCCGATTGGCCAGACTGTATTCATCAATGTCGGCGATGCCGTTCTTCGGAGCTAAGGTGGGCTGAGGCGAGATGCGGAAAAGGAAGGCGGGAGAGACGATCATGCCTTCCAGCGTGTAGCGCAGGGCACCGAGCGGAGACTCGCCTTCTTTTATGGCGAGATCAGCAAAGGTCTGCCACTTCGCCTTTTCATCATCGCGGATGGGGCGGCGGAAGAGGCGGGTGCCTAGCCTCTCAATCAAGGCGGGAACTTCGGCAACCTGGATGCCGGTGCTCTTACCGAGTGGGCCTTCGACCTTCACCTGATGAATCCAGAGATTGCGGTCCTGCTTCGTGGCGGGGTCGTAGAAATCGTTCATGAACCAGACCTGAAGTTCATGATTGCCAGTGGGGAGGTCTGTTTCGACGTGAAACCACTGCGGGGCTTGGTTTTTCGCGGTGACGGAAAAGGCACCGACCGTTTTTCCTGCGATGCGCAGCTCAGTCTTCGCGGGTTCGTCGCCGGCCTGTTGCGCGCCGACTTTGAGAGTAAACTTGTATTTGCCTGCCTCGGTGATTTCGACGCCGTGTTTGATGTAACCGCTGCTTGCCAGAGACATCGCGCCCGTGTCTCGACCGGCATCGCCTTCGCCTTTGTCGAAGTCTTCGCCGCTGAGCTGGAGCACGGGCAGACCGACGGGTTTATCGCCGATGAGCCAGCGGAGGAATTTGCTGCCACGCGGGGCGAGCAGGCCGGAGGGGCCCTGGATGTCGATTTTATCGAGGGCGACGTTGCGGTCGCGCTTCGAGGCGTCGGGGTTCATCGGGTCGCTGTGATCATTGAGGAAGGCGACTGAGATCCTGGAT
>JBIKIA010000364.1:0-5161 GCA_044361885.1 Prosthecobacter sp.
GAGAAGCTCGTGGAGCTGCATCAGGGGATCATGGTTGGCACGGCGGCGCGGATGCTGGGAAATCTGGATGATGCGCACGATATCGCCCAGCAGGTCTTTTTACGCGTTTGGAAGAGCGCCCCGCGCTACGAGCCGACGGCGAAATTCACCACCTGGCTCTTCACCATCATGCGGAACCTCGTCTTCAACGAGACCCGCCGTCGCAGCCGACGCAAAGAGGTGGCCCTGGAGACGGATAGCGATCACGACGACGGCCCGCAGCGCCAATACGCCGACCACACCGCGCCTGCGCCGGATCATATCACCCAGCAGGACGAGCTAGAGAAAGCTCTGGAGAAAGCCATCGCCGCCCTGCCTGAGAAGCAGCGTCTGGCCGTGGTGATGCGGCGTCACGAAGAGATGCCGTATGAGCAGATCTGTGAGATTTTAAAGATGAGCCTGCCAGCCGTGAAGAGCCTGCTTTTCCGAGCGAGGACAGAGCTGAGGAAGCATCTTGCCGCCTACCTCGGTGAAAATCCGGACGAGTAGCGCAGATCATGCTGCGCTGACCTCGGAAGCCAGAAAAATTGGCGACCCCTACGAGAATCGAACTCGTGTCGCATCCGTGAAAGGGATGTGTCCTAACCGCTAGACGAAGGGGTCACTGCTCGGAGTTGAGCGGGCGCGGAGATTGCCGCTTGAAGGAGATTCTGCAAGGGAAAAGATGGCTTTCTTGCTCGGCCTGCTATTCTCCGCGCCATGTCACCCTTCCGAGCCGCACTCTTTTCTGTCCTTGTCGCACTTTCTTCACTTCCCTCAAAGGCTGAGGAACCTGCCAAACCAGCACCCGAAGCCAAGGAGGAAAAAGACAACAAGGAGAAGAAAGACGAAGCAAAGCCCGACAAGAAAACGGAGACCGAGCACAGCCTCACTCTCGGTGGCCAGAAGATAGACTACACCGCCACGGCAGGCACGCTGGCACTCAAAGATGCCGAGGGCAAAACCACGGCGGACATCTTCTTCATCGCCTACACCAAGAAGGGCGTCACCGATGCCGCCACCCGCCCTCTGACGTTTTCCTTCAATGGTGGTCCCGGCTCTTCCTCCGTCTGGATGCACATGGGCCTGCTCGGACCCAAGCGCGTGAAGCTTCGCGACGATGGCTTCGCTGTGCCACCTCCTTACGCGCTTGTGGAAAACGAATTCAGCCTGCTGGATGAAACCGACCTCGTCTTCATCGACCCCGTGGGCACCGGTTACAGCCGCGCGGCCAAGCCAGAGGATGCCAAGAACTTCTTCGGCGTGAACGAAGATGCCAAAAGCATCGGCGAATTCATCCGCCTTTATGTCAGCAAACATTCGCGCTGGCCTTCGCCGAAGTTCCTCATCGGCGAAAGCTACGGCACTACCCGAGCCGCAGCACTCAGTGGCGAGCTCATCCGAGCCCATCGGCTCAATTTGAATGGCATCATGCTCGTCTCCACCGTGCTGAACTTCCAAACCATCTGGGGTGCTGAAGGCAATGACCTTCCGCACATGCTCTTCCTGCCCAGCTATACCGCCACCGCCTGGTATCACAAGAAACTCGCCACCGATCTGCTAAAGAAGTCACTCGCTGAAGTCCTTGCCGAGGCAGAGACATTCGCCGCAGGTGATTACAACCGAGCCCTGCTCCTCGGCGCTGGCTTGCCCGCTGCTGATCGAGCCAAAGTCGTGAAGCAAATGGCCCGCCTCACTGGCCTCGCGGAAGTCTTTGTCGATGGATCAAACCTCCGTGTCCCGCTCCATCGCTTCAACGCAGAACTGCTGCGTGACAAACGCCTCGTTACGGGTCGCTTCGACAGCCGCTACACCAACTATGTCCGCGATCCGCTCAGCGAGAGCGCCGAGACCGATCCCAGCGCGGATGCCGTCTTCAGTGCCTTCGCCTCCACCTTCAATCACTACGTCCGCAACGATCTGAAGTTCGAAGATGACCGCCCCTACAACATCCTCGCCAGCGTCGGGAAGTGGAACTGGGATGCCGACAACCAGTTCGCCGATGTCTCCGAGATCCTCGCCGAAAGCATGACCGCGAATCCTTTCCTCAAAGTCCATGTCTCGAACGGCTTCTACGACATGGCCACGCCCTACTTCGCCAGCCGCTACACCTTCAACCATCTCCGCGTGCATCCCGATCTGCTGAAAAACATCACCCAGGACGACTACGCCTCCGGTCACATGATGTATCTGAACCTGCCTGACCTGAAGAAACAGAAAGCCGATCTCGCCAAGTTCATCCGCGCCGCCAGCGCGCAGTGATCCACGCCGCTCTTGCCACCACGCCATCCCTTTTCATCCTCCGCACCCCGCCATGAAAGCCCTCGTCCTCACCGCCGCCTCCGAGTTTAACTACGACACCGGATTCCCCGACCCCGTGCCCGCCGCAGGCGAGGTGCTAGTGCAGATAAAAGCCTGCGGCATCTGCGGCAGTGACATCCACGGTATGGACGGCCGCAGCGGTCGCCGCCAGCCGCCCATCGTCATGGGGCATGAGGCAGCGGGTGAAATCATCGCGCTGGGTGAAGGCGTGACCGACTGGAAGCTCGGTGATCGCGTCACCTTCGACTCCACCGAATACTGCGGCGAGTGCGATGAATGCCAGTCCGGCTATGTGAATCTCTGCCCGAAACGCAAAGTCCTCGGCGTCTCCCCCGGCGAGTATCGCCGCCACGGCTGCTTTGCCGAAAAGATCGTGCTGCCAGAGCGCATCCTTTACCTCATCCCTCAGTCGCTAGCCTTTGAAAAAGCCGCCTTTGCCGAGCCTGTGTCCATCGCTCTGCATGCGGTGAATCTCGCCGATGGCATCGAAGTCGGCGAAGCCTTCACCGAGCCCGCTGAAGTGACCGAGAAGACCGAGTCCTGCGGCAACTCCTGCGAATGCCATGGCGAAGAAGCCCCCGGCGGCACCGCTGTCGTCGTCGGTGCCGGTTTGATCGGCCTGCTCGTCATTCAGGCGCTGAAAGCTCGTGGCTGGGATCGTGTGATCGCCGTCGATCTCGATGAAAAGCGTCTCGAACTCGCGAAGAAGCTCGGTGCCTCCGATGCCTTCCATGCCAAACAAGAAGGCCTCGCCGCACACCTCCGCGAGATCTGCGGTGGTGATGGAGCTGACGCCAGCTTCGAAGTCGTCGGCGCGGCCGCACCGCTGGATCTCGCCATCCGCTGCGTGCGCAAAGGTGGGCAGGTCATCCTCATCGGCAATCTCCAGCCCAGCACACCCTTCCCGCTTCAGGAAGTCGTCACTCGTCAGCTCACCATCAAAGGTTCCTGCTCCTGCGCTGGTGAATACCCCGAGGCCATCCGCCGCATCGAAGACGGCAGCATCCAGGTCGAGCCCCTGCTCAGCGCCGTGGCCCCGCTGGAAGAAGGTGCAGGCTGGTTCCATCGTCTCTACGACAACAAAGAAGGTCTGCTCAAAGTGGTGCTGAAGCCTTGATCCGCGCCTCATGCAGCTCAATCACGGCATCCATCTCGGCTACTGCACAAACATCCACCGCGGCGAAACGTGGGAGGAAACCTGGCGCGGTCTGCGTGAGCACACACTGCGCGTCAAAGAACGCGTCAGCGGCGGCAAGCCTTATGGCATTGGCCTTCGACTGAGTGCGCAAGCAGCTCAGGAGTTGAGTTCGCCGGAGAAGCTCGTGGAGTTCCAGCGCTGGCTGGAAAAGGAAAACTGCTACGTCTTCACCATCAATGGCTTCCCCTATGGCTCCTTCCACGGCACACGGGTGAAGGAGCAGGTCTTCAAACCCGACTGGAGCACGACGGAGCGGCTCTTTTACACAAACCAGCTCTTCGATCTGCTCGCCAAAATGCTGCCTCCTGGCGTGAGCGGCAGCGTCAGCACGCTCCCAGGCTCGCATAAGACCTTCCCCATCGGCGCCGAGGAACTGGAAGCCATCTTTGCCAACGTCCGCCTGTGCCGCGAGCACATCGAAAAGGTCAGCGAGGCCAGCGGGCACGACCTCCATCTCGGCTTCGAGCCCGAGCCACTCGGCCTCTTCGAGACGACCGGCGAGTCGCTCAAATTCTTCGCCCATTACTTCGACCGCTACCCGCGCGACAAGGACTTCTTCAAGTTCATCGGCCTGAACTACGACACCTGCCATCTCGCCATCGAGTATGAGGAAGCTGATCGCGCGTTGAGCCGACTCACCGAGTCCGGCATCCGCATCAGCAAGCTGCACTTCAGCTCCGCTCTGCGCCTGAAACCCACGCCCGACATGGTCGCAAAGCTCCGTGCTTTTGATGAGCCAGTGTACTTCCATCAAGTCATCGCCAGCTACGGTGAGACGCAGCCGCTGCGCCGCTTCAAAGACCTGCCTGATGCCCTCCAGTTCGCCGACACGAACCCCACCGAGTCGCTGGGCGAGGAATGGCGCGTCCACTTCCACATCCCGCTGCACGCGCCGCCCTGGGATGGTTTCCAAAGCACTCAGGATCACCTCCTCGGTGCCATGGACTGGCTTTCCAAGAACCCCACGAAGTGCCAGCACATCGAGATGGAGACCTACACCTGGGAAGTCCTCCCCCCCGAACTCCGCACCGGCGATGTCGTGGACCAGCTCGTCCGAGAGTACGACTGGACTCTGGCGGCGATGAAGCAGCGCGGGCTGGTGTGATCAGGAATCATGAGAACACACTCCAAGCTGATTGGCGCTGCCATTTTGGGGGTAGTCGTCTGGAAAGCTTATCGCATGGACTGGATTGTACAGTGTAATTACGAATGGCTCGACACCGATCCGCCGCCATCAGTGGAACGCCGAATCGAGTCCTATTACCCTCCAGTGACCCCACTTTGGAATCCGCCATCACCAGCAGCCCTCACAGGCCAGTCCGATGCAACATGGCGTCATCATATATTCTTCATCACAGGTGGGGCTGGCGGACCCAGTGGCGAACCCGTGCTGCATATCCACTGGAAGCTGCTCGTTTTGAAAGTCGTCGGGATACTACTGCCACTCTATTTACTTATTATGGGTCTGGCAAAGGTCATGTCAGCCAACCGCACTCACGATTCCTTCACCGACCAGTCCACGCGTTCATAGAGATCACGCAGAGGCAAGTGAACTTCGATCTCATCCAACGTGAGCACGGAATCTTCGCCTTCGATGATCTCAGACCACCATTGATTGCTCCG